>NZ_JBHWLY010000088.1:0-19476 GCF_042730435.1 Nocardioides sp. NPDC059952
CGGGGGGGCGCCTTTAGCCCCCCCCCACTGGGCGCGGTCGACCGTGACGCGGATCACAACCGTTCGTTGAAGCGGGCATGCGCCCGTTCCTGCTGAGTCTTCTCGCTGCTGTCGCAATCGTCCTCGCCCCGATCTCCGCCCCTGCCGCGGCGGGGCAGAGCCGGACCGGGATCCCGCTGCCCGGGTCGCCCTACGGCGACCCCGCCGGGGCCAACGACTGGGCGTGCGTGCCGTCGGCAGTGCGCCCGACGCCGGTCATCCTGGTGCACGGCACCTTCGGTGACCGCCGGTCTTTGCTGGACCCGATCTCGCTGGCCATGAAGCGGGCCGGGTTCTGCGTCTACTCGCTCGACTACGGCAACCGCGCGACCGGCGACATCCGGGACTCGGCGGCCCACCTGGGTGAGTTCATCGAGCGCGTACGCGAGGTCACCGACGCCGACAAGGTGTCCCTCGTCGGTCACTCCCAGGGCGGCATGATGCCGCGCTACTACATCAAGAACCTCGGTGGCGCCGCCTACGTCGAGGACCTCATCGGCCTCGCCCCGTCCAACCACGGCACCTCGATCCTCATGGACGGCGGCGCGACGGGCACCACTGGACTGTGCGTCTCGTGCGCCCAGCAGGCCGCGGGGTCACCGTTCCTCGCCGAGCTCAACGCCGGAGACGAGACCCCGGGCGACGTCTCCTACACCCAGATCATCAGTGCCACCGACGAGGTCGTCGTCCCCTCCACCTCGGGCTTCCTCGCCGAAGGCCCGAACACCACCAACGTACGCATCCAGGACGCCTGCGCCCTCGACCTCTCCGAGCACCTGCTCATCCCGATGAGCGCCTCCGCCATCGCTCTCACCCTCGACGCGCTCACCCACGAAGGCCCCGCATCCCCGGATCTGACGACCTGCTGAGGGTCACCAGATGGTGTGGATGGAGTCGTACGCCTGCAGCCTGCTGTCCTTGGTCACCAGGGGAAGGTTCTCGAGCATGCTCTGAGCCGCGAGCATTCGGTCGAACGGGTCGCGGTGGTCCCAGTCGAGCTCTCCGGCGAGTCGTGAGTGGTTGAAGTCCATCGGCAGCCGCTCCAGGACATGGAGGCGAGTGCGGTCCTCGAAGGTGGCGGCCAGAGTGCCCCCGCCAGGGAGCTTGCTGAGTCGCGCCTTGGACGAGATCTCCCAGAGGCTCGCCGCCGAGACGAACACCTCGGTGTCGATGTCGATGACGGCCTCGTAGGCAGTGGTGCTGAGCCGGGCGGGGTCGCTCACCAGCCAGATGTAGGCATGGGTGTCGAGGAGGACGCGCTCAAAGGCCTTCATCGAGCGAGCCCTCCCAGGCGGCGATCTCGTCGTCGGGGAGCGGGTCGAAGAACTCGTCGGGGACGTTCACGCGCAAGCCACCGAGGATCCGCCTCGTCGGCCGCTCGATCGGCACCAGCCGTGCGATGGCGTGGTCGCCTCGGGCGATGATGACCTGGCCGCCCGCCTCGACCTCGGTCAGCAGGCTCGACAGGTGTGTCTTCGCCTCCTGCACCTTCACGACATGTGCTGCATCCATACATCCACGGTAGGTTGGTCAACCGGGTTGGTCAACCCGTGGTCGTGACTCATTGAGGAGGACAGGATGCATCTGGATCTGGTGACGTTCGTCGTTCCCGACTACGACGAGGCGGTGGAGTTCTTCCGCGACGTCCTCGGGTTCGAGGTCACCGAGGACGTCCCCGCGACCACGAACGACGGCCGCCCGAAGCGCTGGGTGGTCGTACGTCCGCCCGGCGGCGGCACGGGGTTCCTGCTCGCCCGGGCTGACGGCCCGGCGCAGGCCGCGAGAGTGGGTGACCAGACCGGCGGCCGGGTCACGTTCTTCCTGCGGGTGGACGACTTCGTGACGGCGTACGAGAGGCTGGTCGGTGCCGGGATCGAGCTCGTCGGGCCGGTGCGCGAGGAGGCGTACGGCACCCTTCAGGTCTTCAGGGACCCGTTCGGCAACCTGTGGGACCTGCTGGCGGGCTGAATCTCTACGGCGTGGGCGAGGCGTAGTAGCGGCAGCGGTGGTGCTCGGTGAAGCCGAGGCTCTCGTAGAGGGCGAGGCCGGGGGCGTTGGTGGTCTCGACGTGCAGCCAGGCGGCGCGGGCGCCGCGTTCGGCGCCCCACTCGAGCAGGGTGGCGAGGGCCTTGGTGGCGAGGCCCTGGCGGCGGTGTGACTCGGCGACCTCGAGGTCGTGGATGGCCAGCCAGTCGCGTTCCATCGTGCCCATGATCCGGGCGGTGTCGCCGAGAGTGATCAGCACCTGCGCCTCGTTCGCCTGGACCTCGACGCGGGCATCCTCGACGGGCGGCGGCAGGATGCGGCGGGTGGCGGCGAGCCCGGCGAGCTGGAACCCGACAGTCACGTCCTCGACCCAGCCGCGCGCGACCAGAGCCTCCTCGGCCGTGGAGCCGACCTCGATCTTGGCGCGCGGTCGCTTGTGGCGGCTGCGGTAGTAGCTCTCGATCTCGTCGATCGCGGCGTCCAGCCCGATGCCGGGGTCGCCGATCGCCAGCGCGGAGTTGGGCCGCCGGCGGACCGAGACCTCGTGGTCGAAGAGCACCCACTCGCCCAACGGCTCCGAGGTGGTGCCGGGGAAGATCGCGGCGCTGAGCAGCTCGGCCTCGCGTACCCCGATCCGCAGGCGTACGTTCGGCCGCGGCGGCACCGGTTTGCCGGAGACGATCTCGGCGACGGGCACGCTGACTCGCTCTCCGGACTCACGCTCGATGACCGCGGTGCCGTCGGCCCAGGACGTACAGACTCCGAGGATGTCGGTGAAGGCCGGGCCGCCCGTGGGGCCGGTCTCGCCGGGGAGGAGACGGCGGATGACGATCCGCTGGCCGACGACATGTGGTCCCAGGAGATGAGCAGGCACGTGGGGATACTAGGCTGTCCCCTGAAGGGCCAGCAGTGCCCCTCTGACTTTCGTGATACCCCGCTTGGAGGAGCCCCGAATGACGTACGTCATCGCCCAGCCCTGTGTTGACGTGAAGGACAAGGCTTGCGTCGACGAATGTCCGGTGGACTGCATCTACGAGGGCAAGCGGATGCTCTACATCCACCCCGACGAGTGTGTCGACTGCGGCGCCTGCGAGCCGGTGTGCCCGCCCGAGGCGATCTTCTACGAGGACGACACCCCGGAGGAGTGGAAGGAGTATTACGACGCCAACGTCAAGTTCTTCGACGACCTCGGTTCGCCCGGTGGTGCCGCCCGCATGGGTGAGATCGACAAGGACCACCCGTTCGTCGCCGCGCTGCCCCCGCAGAACCAGGACTGATGCTCGTTTCACAGCGGCTGCCTGACTTCCCCTGGGACAAGCTCGCGCCGTTCAAGGAGAAGGCGTCCGCGCACGACGGCGGGCTGGTCGACCTCTCGATCGGCACGCCGGTCGACCCGACGCCCGCGGTGATCCAGAAGGCGCTCGCCGAGGCGGCCGACTCACCGGGCTACCCGACCACCATCGGGACCCCGGCGGTGCGTCAGGCCGCGATCGACTGGCTCGCGCGCAACCACGGGGTCTCGGGCCTCGGGCTCGAGAACGTGCTGCCGGTGATCGGCTCGAAGGAGCTGATCGGCTCGCTGCCGCTGCACCTGGGCATCGGCCAGGGTGACCTGATCGCCTATCCAGAGCTCGCCTACCCGACCTACGAGGTCTCGGCGGCGCTCGTCGGTGCCGACACCGTCGCCACCGACTCGCTGGTCGCACTCGGCCCGAAGGCGCCGCGGATCCTCTGGATCAACTCGCCGTCCAACCCGAGCGGCCGGGTGCTCCCGGTTGAGCACCTGCGCAAGACGGTCGAGTGGGCGCGCGAGCGCGGCACGCTGCTGATCTCGGACGAGTGCTACATCGAGTGCGCGTGGGAGGCCTCGCCGGTCTCGATCCTGCATCCTGACGTCTGCGGTGGTTCGTTCGACGGTCTTCTTGCCGTCCACTCGCTCTCGAAGCGCTCCAACCTCGCGGGCTACCGCGAGGCCTTCGTGGCCGGTGACGCCGCGGTCCTCGGCGAGCTCCTCGAGGTCCGCAAGAACCTCGGTCTGATGATGCCCGGCCCGCAGCAGGTCGCCATGGTGACCGCGCTCGCCGACGACCAGCACGCCAAGGAGCAGCACGCCCGCTACGCCGCGCGGCGCGCCAAGCTCAAGGCGGCGCTGGAGTCGGCCGGCTTCCGCATCGACCACTCCGAGGCGTCCCTCTACCTGTGGTCCACCCGCGACGAGGACTGCTGGGCCACCGTCGAGTGGCTCGCCGAGCGCGGCATCCTCGCCGCTCCCGGCAGCTTCTACGGCCGCGCCGGCAGCCAGCACGTACGCATCGCCTTCACCGCCACCGACGAGCGCGTCGACGCGGCCGTCGCCCGCCTCACCGCCTGAGACTGGAGTGCGCGACGGTCGCGACCGGGCCTCATGGGCCAGCCATGAGTGGATGTTCGACCTGGTCAGCGACGACGAGTTACGCCGTAGACGTGCCGTGGCGCGTAGCAATCGGCTGATCGAAGACCATCGACGGGCGAACGTCGCGCACAACGATGTCTGGTGGCGTGCGGGGAAGTCTTGGACGCCGGGCGACGAGGCATTGGCCGCGGAGATGAGGGCCGCACGCGCGGTGCACGATGCCACCTTCGACGAGACGATCTATGCGCCCATCAGCGCATACCTCGAGTCCCAGTACGTCCGTCGGTATCCGTCCCTGGAGCGTGGAGAGCCCTACGCCGTGCTGATCCTGAGCTGGGAAGCGTGGTTTCCGGATGAGTGGAGGCGCGCAGACAAGTGGTGGTCTCGGGCGAGCACGAAGGACATGATCCTTCGGACGATGGCAGGTCAGGGGGTCACAGAGGAACACCGCGAAACGGTGGAAGGTCTGCTGCTGAGTGCCGTCAGCGGCCCGTACCGCTGCAAGGACTGGCGCTACTCCGCGGTGGCTCGGATGATCGACAGTGAGAACTTGCGGGCAGGCCTCGACCAGATCGCGTCGGGCGCGGACGAGGATGCGAGCCTTCGCGCGCAGTTCGTGCTTTCCAGGCTGGAGAATCGAGCGCTCAGCGTCAACATCCGGTCGTACGGGAACTGGCTCGCCCAGCAGTGACGACGGGTTCCTATCCACCGGGCGAACAATGACCAGAGCTGCGCCCTAGTCGGCGACGTCGACGTGGACGTGGTCGCGGTGCTCGAGGATCGCCTGGTCGCCGCCGCGGGGCGGGACGTTGTAGTCGCGCCAGCCGGCGGCGGAGCGGCGCTTGGTCCAGATGCGGTCGTCGAAGATGACCGTCTCGATGTCGAGGCGGTCGGCGTTGACGACCAGGTACTGGGCCAGCGACCAGCCCTTGATGTTGTTGCGCGCGTTGATCGGCCGGAAGAAGTAGTCGACCGCGCGGCCCTCGTAGTGGGCCGAGCCGACCATGTGCCCGGTAGTCACGCCGCCGGGCTGGAAGCCGCCGTCCGGGATGCTCCCGTAGGCGCTGCGTACGTCCTCGCGCACCGTCTCGGCCCGCGAGGTGAGCCCGGCGGCGCTGAGCGTGTCCGGGGCCTCCGCGGCACCGCCCTTGACGACGCACGAGAAGGCCTCGGGGGTGTTTCCGGTCAGCGCCGATGCCAGCGCCCGGGCCTCGGCTTCGGAGTCGCGGTAGCTGTCGCGCGGGCCGTCGCCGATCTGCTGGGCGACGCCGGGGACGGACTGCTGGCGGTAGTCGGCGACGCCGTTGAGCCGGTCGTAGAGGCCGGTGGCCTCCGAGGCCGGCCGGCCGAGGTCGTGGTCGGCGAGCTCGACCGCGAGCACGACCGAGGCTGCGCGGGCGGGCAGCCCGCGGCGTACGGCCTGGGCGGCGATCGCCGAGGCGCGCTCGGCCTGCTCGGTGGAGAGGTCGTAGGTCTTCCCGTCGGCGGTGACCGTGCACGCCTCGCGGGAGAAGACCGGGATGCCGCTGACCCCGACGCCCAGCATCCGCAGGCCGGCGAAGAGCAGGGCGACGACGATCACGATGCCGAGGACGATGAGGTGCTTGCGCACCGGGCGGAGCTGCTTCCTGGCCTCGCGCGCCGACTTCCGCAAAGCCTCGCGCGCAGGCTCGGGCAGCCTCGGCGTCGTCGGCCGTCCGGTCGCGGGCGGCGGTGCGCCAGGGGGCGGACTGGTCGGCGGGCCCGTTGGGGTCCCCGGCTTAGCGCTCACGGCACCAATCTTCACGTATCGAGCAAGTCGGGCCTGAAGGGATCAGGCCAGGGTGACGAGGATCTGCTCGCCGGAGACCTCGGGAGTCTCGGCCCACTCCTCGTCCCTGCCGGCGGACCAGGTGCGGCCGTCGTAGGCGATGGCGGTGGCGCCGAACTCGCTGGCCCGGGCGAGTACGTAGTGGGCGACGGCCCAGCCGTTGCGCTGGCCGGTCTCGCCGGCGTCGACGGGGATGACCACGGTGGTGCCGTCGACCCGGGCGCGGCCGACCATCTGGCCGAGCAGCTGGTTGACCTCGGTCTTGGTTGCCTGGGGCTTGCCGGAGCCGGCCTCAGGCTCGTCGATCCGGCAGGTCAGCGCGGCAGGGGAGTAGCCGCTGATCGCGGAGGCGATCGCGCGGCCCTCGCCCTCGTGGTCGGCGTACGCCTCGGGATAGGCCGAGCGCTGCACCTCCTGCGCCGCCTCGGTGACCACCATGTCCTCGTAGCCTTCGATCTTCACCAGCGCGTCGTAGAACTTGTTGGTGGCGTAGACCGGGTCCTGGACCTGCTCCTCGGTGCCCCAGCCCATCGACGGGCGCTGCTGGAAGAGGCCGAGCGAGTCCCGGTCACCGTGGCTGATGTTGTAGAGCTTCGACTCCTGGATCGCGGTCGCGATCGCGATCGTGGCCGCCCGCGCGGGCAGGCCGCGCTTGAGCCCGAGTGCCGTGATCACGGCGGCGTTGCCCATCTGCTCAGGGTCGAAGCGCGCCTCGTACTCGCCCGCTACCGCTGTGCACTGCTGCAGGTCGGGCAGGATCGAGTCCAGCTTGTCCGTCGCGGCCTGGACGACCCAATAGATGCCGCCGGCGACGACGCTGAGCACCACCAGGGCGGTGAGAAGCTTCTTCAACTCGGCACTCTGCTCTTCGGTGAGAGTCAGTTGGCGTGGAGGGCGGCGTTGAGCTCGATGCCCTCGCCCTTCCACGGAACGGCCTCGATGGCGCCGCTGACCGAGTTGCGACGGAAGAGGATGTTGGAGGCGCCGGACAGCTCGCCGGCCTTCGTCACGGTGCCGTCGGGGAGCGTGACCTTGGTCCCGAAGGTGACGTAGCACCCGGCCTCGACGACCGCGTCGTCACCCAGGGAGATACCGACCCCCGAGTTGGCACCGAGCAGGCAGCGCTCGCCGATGGAGATGACGGCCTTGCCGCCGCCGGAGAGGGTGCCCATGATCGAGGCGCCGCCACCGACGTCGGAGCCGTCGCCGACGACGACACCGCCGGAGATCCGGCCCTCGACCATCGAGGCGCCGAGGGTGCCGGCGTTGAAGTTGACGAAGCCCTCGTGCATCACGGTGGTGCCGGAAGCCAGGTGGGCGCCGAGGCGGACGCGGTCGGCGTCGCCGATGCGGATCCCCGAAGGCACGACGTAGTCGACCATCCTCGGGAACTTGTCCACGCCGTAGACGGTGACGTGCTGGCCCGCGGCGCGCAGCCGGGCGCGGGTGAGCTCGAAGCCCTCGACCGCGCACGGGCCGGCGCTGGTCCACACCACGTTGGTGAGCAGGCCGAAGATGCCGTCGAGGTTCTGCCCGTGCGGCTGCACGAGGCGGTGGGAGAGGAGGTGGAGTCGCAGCCAGACGTCCTCGGTGGTCACGGGCGCGGTGTCGAGGTCCTTGATCTCGACGAGCGCGACCTTCGTGGTCACCTGACGCACGTCGTCGGTGCCCTCGAGCGCGGTCAGCTCGGCCGGCGCGGTCGCGGAGGCGGGCTTCTCGCCCAGCTGCGGCGCGGGGAACCACACGTCCAGTACAGAGTTGTCGGCGGCGTACGTCACGAGGCCGAAGGCCCAAGCTGCATTCGTCACGGGGCGCAGTCTAGTGGCCGAGCCTGAGTGGTCCCTTATCGACAGTCTCGACGTGCGAACATGAGCGGGTGAGCAAGAAGAGCGCGCCGCCGACGCCCCGCCTGATCCAGGCCGAGGACGGCACCTGGACCCTCGAGATCCCCGGTGTAGCGACCAGCAAGGGCCACCCGGCGCCGGAGTGGGCGATGGCCAAGGGCGTCGAGGTCGTCCGCCGTGCCGCCTCCGACATCGTCCGGAGCTGGATCAATGGCAAGCCGGTCGGCGACGCCGAGAAGCAGGTGGTCCTGCTCGTCACCCGAGGTGACTCGCAGGTGTACGCCTGGCTCGACGCCGCCTTCGCCGAGGACAACCCCCGCTAGACCGCTAGCAGCAGCGGGCCTGGGGGTTGTGCTCCTTCTCGTCGGCCCGGTGACGCTCGAACGCGCGCCGGCTCATCGGCGCGACGTCCTCGCGCTCGCACCGGGCCAGATACTCGTCCCACTTCGCCTCCCCGGTCGCCTGGCGGAGCAGCCGCCAGGCGCCGGAGACACGCTCGGTCAAGACACTCACGAGACCGACGCCTTCTGGGAGGCCTCCCACTCGCGTACGGCTTCCTTCTCCTCCCTGGTGGCGAAGAAGTCGGAGGGCGCGACGATCTCCGACTCGACCTTCGGGACCTCGGTGGTGGGCAGCCCTCCGGCGCGGATCGCCTTGACCACGGTCACCGCAGCACCTGCGACGATCACGATCACCAGCAGCGCGAACGCTGCCTGCAGGATGCCGCTCTGGGTCGAGTTGTAGATGATCTGGTCGACGTCCGCGGGGGTCTTCGCAACCCCGTAGAGCTCACCGGCGTCGCGTGCCTCGCGCGCGGCCGAGGCCTGGGCGAAGTAGCCGATCGCGGGGTTGTCGCTGAACACCTTCTGCCAGCTCGCCGTCATGGTGACGATGAGGTCCCAGATCAGCGGGATGCCAGGCACCCAGGCGTACTTGGCCAGACCGTGCTTGAACATCAGCACCGTGGCCAGGGTCAGGGCGATCGCGGCGAGCAGCTGGTTGGCGATGCCGAAGAGCGGGAACAGCTGATTGATCCCGCCGAGCGGGTCACCGACGCCGATCCAGAGCATGTAGCCCCAGGCCAGTACGACCAGCGCGGACGCCGACCAGGCCGCCGGCCGCCAGGAGGTGTCAGCGTAGCGCTTCCAGACGTTGCCGATCGTGTCCTGCAGCATGAACCGGCCCACGCGGGTGCCGGCGTCGACGGCGGTCAGGATGAAGAGCGCCTCGAACATGATCGCGAAGTGGTACCAGAAGGCGGCCAGGCCGCCGCCGAACGCCTCGGTGAAGATCAGCGACATCCCGAACGCCAGGGTCGGGGCGCCACCGGTGCGAGAGATGATCGACTCCTCCACGCTGGCCGCGGCCGCCTCGAGGTCGGCCGGGGTGATCGAGAAGCCGAGCCCGTTGACGAACGCGGCCGCGGTCTCCGGGGTGCCGCCGGTCGCGCCGGCGGCGGCGTTCATCGAGAAGTAGATGCCCTGGTCGATGACCGAGGCCGCGATGAGGGCCGAGATCGCCACGAACGACTCCATCAGCATGCCGCCGTAGCCGATCATCCGGACCTGGCTCTCCTTGGCGACCATCTTCGGCGTGGTGCCGGAGGCGATGAGCGCGTGGAAGCCGGAGAGGGCGCCGCAGGCGATGGTGATGAAGACGAACGGGAACAGCTTGCCGGCGAAGACCGGACCCTCACCGGTGGTGGCGAAGTCGGTGACGGCCTCGTTCTGCAGCGTCGGGGCCGCGAGGACCAGGCCGACGGCCAGCAACACGATGACGCCCACCTTCATGAAGGTGGAGAGGTAGTCCCGCGGGGTGAGCAGCATCCACACCGGGAGGATCGAGGCGATGAAGCCGTAGACGACCAGGCAGATCACCAGGGTCTCGTGGGAGAGGGTGAGGGCGTTGGCCAGGCCCATCTCCTCGACGTACCCGCCACCGATGATGGCCAACAGCAGCAGCGCGACGCCGATGACGGTCACCTCGCTGACGCGGCCGGGGCGCAGGTAGCGCAGGTAGAAGCCCATGAAGAGCGCGATCGGGATAGTGAGGCCGATCGAGAAGACACCCCACGGCGACTCCGCGAGCGCATTGACGACGACCAGCGCGAGCACTGCCAAGATGATGATCATGATCGCGAAGACGGCGATCAGCGCGGCCACGCCGGCGACGGTGCCGATCTCCTCACGCACCATCTGGCCGAGGCTCTTGCCGTCGCGGCGCATCGAGAAGAACATCACGACCATGTCCTGGACGGCACCGGCGAAGATGACGCCGACGATGATCCAGATCGTGCCCGGCAGGTAGCCCATCTGCGCGGCGAGCACCGGGCCGACCAGCGGGCCCGCGCCGGCGATCGCGGCGAAGTGGTGCCCGAAGAGCACGCGCCGGTCGGTGACGTCGAAGTCCTGCCCGTTCTCCAGCCGCTCGGCCGGGGTGGCCCGGGTGTCATCGACCTTCAACACCTTGTTGGCGATGAACTTCGAGTAGAACCGGTAGGCGATCGCGTACGAGGCCAGCGCGGCGAACAGGATCCACAGTGCCGAGATCTCCTCGCCCCGGGACAGGGCAAGCACGGCCCAGCAGACCGCGCCGACGACAGCGACGGCGGTCCAGATCACGATGGACTTCATGTTGGGCCCGGACCGTGGGCCCGAGCTGGTGGGGTTGGCGGTCGACGTCGACATGGTCTCCCTCTGATTCAGCTTCAGCGCGGTACGGTCGTTGTGACCGCTGTCTCTCAGCCTAGTCTCAGGAAAGCGTCGTCCGTCGGCCGGTGGGGCTACTGCCCGGTACGCCCGTCGATGACTTCGCGCAGCAGGTCGGCGTGACCTGCGTGGCGGGCGTACTCCTCGACCATGTGGACCAGGATGTCGCGCACGGAGGAGGTCTCGCCGTCGCTGTTGTAGACGACGACATCGCCCATCGACTCGTCGGTCTGGGTGTCGAGCCACGCGTCGGCCCGCGCGATCTGCTCCTTCCAGGCTGCGTACGCCTCATCCACGCAGGCCTGGGTCGGCTCGGCGCCGTCGAAGTCGATGTCGGGCACATCGGCGCTCCAGTAGGGCCGCGGCTCGTCGAACCGCTGCTGGAAGGCGCGCTGGAACCAGCCGTGCTCCACCTTCGCCATGTGCCTGACCAGCCCGAGCAGGCTCATCGTGCTCGGCGGCACGCTTCGGCGGGCGAGCTGCTCCGGGGTCAGGTCCTGGCCCTTGAGCTCGAGGGTGAGCCGGTAGTGGCGCAGATAGTCCCGATAGGTCGCCAGCTCGCCGACGGCCTGCTCCTCCTGGTGGCGTGGATCCTCCCCCTCGGGGAGCCAGATGCCGTCGAAACCCACCTGCCGCTGATCACTGCTCATGGGCTCACCCTCGCGGAACGAGCGCCTTTCGGCCAGCGATTTCAGCCGGTGAAGCTGGGCGGCCGCTTCTCCAGGAACGCGTTGATGCCCTCGCGGCCCGAGGCCGAGCCACCGAGCGCGGAGATGGACTGCGCCTCGCGGCGCAGCGCGGACTCGGGGTGGGGGTCGGCGACGTCGCGGATCAGGTGCTTGGTGCGGGCGAGTGCCTCGGGGGAACCGGAGAGCAGGGTCGCGACGACCTCGTCGACGGTGGTGGCGAGGTCGTCGGCAGGTACGACGCGGGCGACCAGCCCGGCCTCGAGCGCCTCGGTCGCGGAGAGCATGTCGCCCAGCAGGGTCAGCCGGAGCACCCGGTGCAGACCCAGGGTGTGCACGAGGAGCGAGCCGCCCCCGTCGACCGAGAGGCCGACCTTCGCATAGGCGAGACTGAACTTCGCCCGGTCGGCAGCGATGACGATGTCGGCGGCCGCGGCCAGCGGGAAACCGACCCCGGCGGCGGTGCCCTGGACGGCGCTGACCACGATCGCGTCGCAGCGGACCAGCTCGGTGATCATCCGGTTCGCGCCCTCGGCGAGCTCGAGGATGTAGGGGCCGAGATCGTCGGCGGCCGCGAACCCGGCCAGGTCGCCTCCGACCGAGAAGTACTTCCCCTCCGCCGCGAGCACGATCACCCGCGCCGAGTCCGCCTTCGCCCGCAGGATCGCCGCCAGCAGCTCCTCGCCGGCCGCGGGGGAGAACACGTTGCCCCGGTCGGCGTTGGTCATCGTGATGCGGGCGCAACCGTCGGCGTACTCGTAGCGAATCAGGCTCATGGCCCCGCATCCTGCCAGGTGCCCCCTCGGTGCGGGCGCGTTCGGTGGGTGCGGGAGGGTACGCGGATGCGTTTGTGGATCTCCCGCCTCAGCTCGCTCCTCCTGGCGCCGCTCTCGATGCTCGCCGGAGTCTTCCGGGCCGCGCCCGCACACGCCGACGGGTCGGGTGTCCTCAAGGTCCTCGGCCCGCTCGCGTACGCCCACGCGCACAACGACTACGAGCACGAACGACCGCTCCTGGACGCCCTCGGCCACCGCTTCACCTCGGTCGAGGCCGACGTCTGGCTCGTCGACGACGAGCTCTTCCTCGGTCACTTCGACCCCGACCCGACCCGTACGCTGCGTGACCTCTATCTGGAGCCGCTCGCCGCGCTTGTGACCGCCAACGACGGCTCGGTGCACCCTTCCTGGGACGGCACCTTCCAGCTGCTTGTCGACGTGAAGTCCGGCGGCGTGGAGGCCTGGCAGGTGCTCGAGCGGCAGCTCGCCGCGTACGACCCGGTGTTCAGCCTCTGCCGTGACGGATCGGTCCAGGTCGGACCGGTCACCGTGATCCTCTCCGGCCAACGCGACCGCCTGGCGATGGCCGCGGCGCCCCTGCGGCGCGCGTTCTACGACGCCACCTTCGACGACCTCGACAGCGACCTGCCCGCAGGTCTCGTCGGCATGGTCAGCGCCAGCTGGATCGACCACTTCACCTGGCGCGGCATCGGCCCCTTCCTGGCCCGGCGCCGCCTGCACGCCCTGGTCGCTCGCGCCCACGCCGCCGGCTGGCCCGTCCGCCTGTGGGGCGCCCCCGCCGTCGTCCGCCACAACCGCCGCCGCATCTGGCAGGTCCAGCTCGACGCCGGCGTCGACTGGATCAACACCGACCACCTCGACGAGCTCGCCCACTTCCTCGCCCGCCGCCGCCCGACCCGGCTATGGTCGCGGCGTGGCATCACCGACCGCCTTCACCGTCACCCAGGCCCCGGCCGCTGACACCTACCCGCTGCGGGCCGCGGTGCTTCACAGCGGCGCGTCGCCCGAGGTGGCGAAAGTGGCCGGCGACGACCATCCCGAGGTGGTCACGTTCGCCGCCCGGGACGCCGACGGCACCGTGATCGGGTGCGCCGGACTGTTCCCCGAACCCTGCCCCGGCCTGCCTGGACCGGGGTGGCGCGTCCGTCGGGTGGTGACAGCGGAGGAGTGGCGCGGGTGCGGCGTCGGCGCCGCCGTTCTGGGCGCTGTCCTCGTCCATGTCGCCGGTCGTGGCCCGGGGCTGGTCTGGTGCAACGCGACTCCGTCCGGAGCCCGCCTCTTCGTCCGCGCGGGCTTCCGGCAGCTCGGCGAGCCCTGGACGGACCCGGACTTCGGGGCCAACGTTCGGATGCTGCGCCACCTCTGAGTCGTCGACGCACACAGTCGTGACGGATGTGTGCGGATACCGTGGGTGCGTGGTCGAGGTGCGCCGGGTGGCGGTCGAGGAGACGTATCCATTGCGGGCGAAGGTGTTGCGCAACGGCGGGCCGCCGGAGGCGGCGAGGCTGACGGGGGATGACCTCCCGGGAGTAGCGACGTATGCAGCGTACGACGCCGACGGGGAGCTGATCGGGTGCGTCGGGCTCTTCCTGGAAGCATGCCCTGACCTGGCCGAACACCCCAGGAAGGGGTGGCGGATCCGGGGGATGGCGACGGCGGACGGATGGCGCGGCAAGGGTGTCGGAGCCGAGGTGCTGCGAGCGGCGCTGGACCATGTCGTGGCCGAAGGTGGTGGGCTGGTCTGGTGCAACGCGCGTACGCCGGCGGTGCCGTTCTACGAGCGGGCCGGCTTCCAGGAGATCGGTGAGCCGTGGGACGACCCCGAGATCGGTCCGCACGTGCGGATGTGGCGCGCCGTGTAATCGGGTTCGCGCGGCGGGCGTCGGGCGGCGTACTCTCTTCCTTACAGGCGTTCGAGCCGTCATCAGCGGCGAGCCCCGGGAAGAAAGCCTCCAGGCAGATCGAAGGCAAGTAGAACCCGGCGGGAGTGGCCCGTCACAGCCGAAACGAAGTGGCCCAGGCATGGGTAAGCAGGGTGGTACCGCGGTCGCAAGATCGTCCCTGTGGTGACAACAACCCACTACCACCCAGCAGGAGATGCCGCCGATGGCCTATCCCAAGGTCAGCTCAGCCACTGTCCCGGCCAGCCCACGATTCCCGGAGATCGAGACGCAGATTCTCGATTACTGGAAGAAGGACGGGACGTTCCAGGCGAGCATCGACAACCGTGACGCCGGTGAGAACGGCGAGAACGAGTTCGTCTTCTACGACGGCCCGCCGTTCGCCAACGGCCTGCCGCACTACGGCCACCTGCTGACCGGCTACGTGAAGGACATCGTCCCGCGCTACCAGACGATGCGCGGCAAGCGCGTCGAGCGGCGCTTCGGGTGGGACACCCACGGCCTGCCCGCCGAGCTCGAGGCGATGCGCCAGCTCGGTCTCAAGACGACCGACGAGATCGTCGAGATGGGCATCGACAAGTTCAACGCGGCCAGCCGCGCCTCGGTGCTGAAGTACACCGGCGAGTGGCGCGACTACGTCACCCGCCAGGCGCGCTGGGTGGACTTCGACAACGACTACAAGACCCTGAACCCCGACTACATGGAGTCGGTGATCTGGGCGTTCAAGACGCTCTACGACAAGGGCCTGGTCTACGAGGGCTTCCGCGTCCTGCCCTACTGCTGGCAGGACGAGACCCCGCTGTCCAACCACGAGCTGCGGATGGACGACGACGTCTACAAGGACCGTCAGGACCCGGCGGTCACGGTGGGCTACGCGCTCGACGCCACCGGTGAGGACGAGGTCCTCGACGGCGCGCACGTCCTGATCTGGACCACCACCCCCTGGACGCTGCCGTCCAACCTGGCCGTGATGGTCGGTTCCGAGATCGACTACGTCGTCGTCGAGGGGCCGGTCCCGGGCACCGACCAGGTGGCCAAGTACCTCCTCGCGGAGGCTCGGCTCGCGGCGTACAAGAAGGAGCTCTTCCCGGACGCGGACGAGGCGACGGTCCTGGGCCGCTACAAGGGCGCAGAGCTGCTCGGGCGCAGCTACACCCCGCCGTTCTCCTACTACGCCGGACGCGAGAACGCCTTCCGTGTGGTCGCGGCCGACGACGCGGTCACGACCACGGACGGCACCGGTGTCGTGCACACCGCCGGCGCGTTCGGTGAGGTCGACAAGGAGGTCACCGACCGGGAGAACATCGAGGCGGTGATGCCGGTCGGCAAGGACGGCAGGTTCACCGCGCCGGTCAACGAGTACGCCGGGATGCTCGTCTTCGACGCCAACCTGCAGATCATGGACCACCTCAAGGCGGTCACCCGCGGCGAGGCCGGGGGATCGGTGTCGCCGGGCACGATCCTGCTGCGTCGCGAGTCCTACAACCACTCCTACCCGCACTGCTGGCGCTGCCGCCAGCCGCTCATCTACAAGGGTGTGAGCAGCTGGTTCGTCGAGGTCACCAAGATCAAGGACCGGATGCTCGAGCTCAACCAGCAGATCCGCTGGGTGCCCGAGCACATCCAGGACGGCCAGTTCGGCAAGTGGCTGGAGAACGCCCGCGACTGGTCGATCACCCGCAACCGCTTCTGGGGCTCCCCGGTGCCGGTGTGGAAGTCGGACGACCCGGCCTACCCCCGCCTCGACGTCTACGGCTCGTTCGCCGAGCTGGAGCGTGACTTCGGCACCCTGCCGCAGGACGCCGAGGGCAACCCCGACCTGCACCGTCCCTACATCGACGACCTGGTCCGTCCCAACCCGGACGACCCGACCGGCAAGTCGATGATGCGCCGGGTCTCCGACGTACTCGACGTCTGGTTCGACTCGGGCTCGATGTCGTTCGCCCAGAACCATGTCCCGTTCGAGAACGAGGAGTGGTTCGAGCACCACTTCCCGGGCGACTTCATCGTGGAGTACATCGGCCAGACCCGCGGCTGGTTCTACACCCTGCACATCCTGGCGACCGCGCTCTTCGACCGCCCGGCGTTCTCGAGCTGCATCAGCCACGGGATCGTGCTGGGCTCGGACGGCCAGAAGATGTCCAAGTCGTTGCGCAACTACCCGGACGTCAACGAGGTCTTCGACCGCGACGGCGCCGACGCGATGCGCTGGTTCCTGATGTCCTCGCCGATCCTGCGCGGCGGCAACCTGGTCGTCACCGAGCAGGGCATCCGGGACTCCGTACGCCAGGTCATGATCCCGCTGTGGAACAGCTGGTACTTCTTCCAGCTCTACGCCAACGCGGCCGACCTGGAGACCACCGGCTCGACGGCGTCCACGGACCCGCTGGACCGCTACGTCCTGGCCAAGCTGCGCGACTACGTCGCCGAGATGACCTCCGCGATGGACGACTACTACGTCGCCGAGGCGTGCGAGGCGACCCAGCGGTTCATCGACGTGCTCACGAACTGGTACATCCGCCGGTCGCGGGAGCGGTTCTGGAACGAGGACAAGGCCGCCTTCGACACCCTCTACACGGTGCTGGAGACGGTGACCCGCCTGGTCGCGCCGCTGCTGCCGCTGACCGCCGAGGAGATCTGGCGCGGACTGACCGGTGGCCGCTCGGTGCACCTGGCCGACTACCCGGTCGTCTCCGATCTGCCTGCTGATGACGACCTGGTTGCCCGGATGGACGCCGTGCGCGCCGTCTGCTCCTCGACCTCCGCCCTGCGCAAGGCGCGCAAGCTCCGCAACCGCCTGCCGTTGGGCGGGCTGACGGTGGTCGGCGCCGACATCGCTGGCTTCGAGGAGATCGTCGCCGACGAGGTCAACGTCAAGTCCGTCCGGCTGCTCGCCGCCGACTCGGACGAGGCCGGCACCTACGGCATCGAGCAGAAGCTCGCCGTCAACGCCCGGGCAGCCGGTCCGCGCCTGGGCAAGGACGTCCAGAAGGCCATCAAGGGCTCGAAGTCCGGTGACTGGTCGGTCTCCGAGTCCGGTGAGGTCGTTGCCGGTGGCCTGGCACTGGTCGAGGGTGAATACACCCTGGAGACCGTCGCCGGCGCCGCCTCCGACGACATCGCGGTCACCATGTTGCCTGCCGGCTTCATCGTCCTGGACACGGTCGTCACCCCCGAGCTCGCCGCCGAGGGCCTGGCCCGCGACCTGATCCGCGCGGTCCAGCAGGCCCGCAAGGACTCCGGCCTCAACGTCGAGGACCGCATCACCCTGTCGGTGACCGGCTCCTCGACGGTCCGCGAGGCCGCCACCACCCACGCCGACCTCATCGCCCGCGAGACCCTCGCCACGACGTACGACGTGGTCGACTCGCTCGAGGGCAACCCGGTCGACCTGGGCGACGGCGAGAAGGCGAGCATCGCGGTAGCCAAGGCCTGAGTCTGCTGATGCAACGTAGGAGGGCTGGAGCCCAGATGTGGCTCCAGCCCTCCTACGTTCAGTCAGATCGGGTTGGTGTCGGTGGGCGCGGCTAGCGTCGTCGACGTGAGCGCAGTCGCCGACCTCGAGTGGTATTCGACCCTCCTGCAGATGCAGGCAGGGGTGGTCTCTCGTGCGCAGCTCACCGAGTGCGGCTGGACGAAGTCGGACATCAAGAGCGCCGTACGCCGCAACGAGCTGCGCCGTGTCCATCCGCGTGTCTACGTCACCCACACCGGTCCGCTCACCTTCGAACAGCGCGTCTGGGCGGCGATCCTCTACGCCGGTAGGTCGGCGGTCTGCGGGCCGACCCTCGCCGAGCCGCGCAAGCAGCGAGACGCTGATCCGATCCATGTCGCGATCGATCAGAGGCGTCGGGTCGACCCGCAGCCGGGGATCGTTCTCCACCGCATCGTCGATCTCGACAAGCACTCGTTCCCTGACGCCATGCCTCGGCTGCGGCTCGAGGACAACCTGCTGCTGATGGCCGGCGAGGCCACCGACGAGATCGATGTGATCGGTGTGATCGGCCGTGGAATCGGACGGCGTGGTGTGAGTGTGGGCGAGGTGCGCATGGCGCTGAAGCGGTTTCCGAGGCTCCGTCGGCGCGCCTGGATCGCTGATCTGCTCGAGGATCTCGCCTTGGGGACCGACTCGGTCCTCGAGCACGGCTATCTCACCAGGGTCGAGCGCGCTCACGGACTCCCGATCGGCACACGTCAAGCGCTGAGACGCACCGAGGGAGGCAATCAATATCGCGACATCGACTACGAGGCCTATGGGTTGGTGGTGGAACTCGACGGGCGGGTCGGCCATGACTCGTGGGATGACCAGGGAAAGGATGCCGACCGAGATCTCGACGACCTGGCCCTGGTGGACCGCCTCACGGCGCGGCTCCGGTGGCGGCAGGTCTACGGAACCTCGTGTCGCACGGCGACGAGGATCGGCCGCATCCTGGCCAAGGGCGGCTGGCCAGGCGCCCCGGCGCCTTGCAGCGAGAATTGTGAGCTCGGAACGTAGGAGGGCTGGGGTCGAATACGGGCCCCAGCCCTCCTACGTCGAGGCTAGGGTTCAAGGGTGGAGGGGCCATCGCTTCGTGAGCTCGCCGTGCAGGCGTTGTCGTCGGTGGAGCATGGCTATGACCTGCTGGCGCCGAAGTTCGACGCGACGCCGTTCCGGACGCCGGACTGGATGCTGGCGGCCACGATCACGGCGCTGCGGGAGCACGGGCCGTTCGAGCGGGGCCTCGATGTGTGCACCGGGACAGGGGCGGGGCTGGAGCTGCTCGCGGAGGCGACTGCGGAGGCGCCGACCGGGGTCGACTTCAGCGTAGGGATGCTCGAGCAGGCCAGGGCCGCTCACCCGGACGCCGACCTGGTGCGGGCGGATGCTCGCGCGCTGCCGTTCGAGGCTGCGTACGACCTGGTGGTGAGCTTCGGGGCGTTGGGGCACTTCCTGCCGGAGGAGCGGCCGCCGCTGTTCGACGGCATCTTCCGGGCGCTGCGGCCCGGCGGGGTGTTCGCGCTGCCGGTCAGCCGGGCGCCGGGGCCGACCCACCCGGCGTACTGGCTGCTCACCGGCTTCGACCTGGTGATGCGGGTGCGCAACGCGGTGTGGCGGCCGAAGTTCGTCATGTACTACCGCACCCATCCCATGCCGGCGCTGTTCGCCGACCTGGCCGATGCCGGGTTCTCGGTCGAGACGACACCGATGCCCGGGGTCGGCGAGCTGATCGTGGCGCGAAAAGTGGGGTAGTCCGGGAGCGAACTGCCCCACGAAAACCCACACAAATAAACGTGGGGACCCCCCAACCCCCCCGGCGGGGGGCGCGGGCCCCC
>NZ_JBHWLY010000088.1:19486-24037 GCF_042730435.1 Nocardioides sp. NPDC059952
GGGCGCGTTTTTGGTGGCGCCATTGGGGGTTTTGTCCGGCCGCCACCGCCCCCAACCCCCCCAACAAATCCGCCGGCAGTTCGCTCCCGGACTACCCCCGGGCGGGGCCGGTCTCACCCCCGGCGCGGGTTCCGCTCGGCCAGCCGGGCGGCGATGACGGGGACGATCACCACGGCGGCGACGAGGTGGGAGATCACCAGCATGATGTTGGTGGCGTAGGAGTCGGTGACGGCGATCAGGCTGGGCACCAACGAGAGCGCCGTCAGGGTCCAGGCGGTGCGCTTCCAGGTCGAGCGCGGACGCTTGGCGAAACGGGCCAGGCAGACGGCGATGATGATGCCGATCAGCCCGAGCTCGGCGACGGCCCACGCGAGCCCGGTCGCGGGGATCGCGGCGGGATCGACGCCGGTGCCCGGGAGTGCGACGTTGAACGGCACGCCGACCGCGCGGGCGAAGAACTCGTAGACGCCGGTCACCAGGGCGCCGACAAGGACGGCGGTGACGCTGACGAACCAGACCGGCATCCGCGCAGCGAACTGGCCGCGGGAGGTGGTCGTGGCCTGAGTGTAGGTGCTGGTGCTCATGATGGTGCCTCTCGCTGGTGGTGGTTTGTCGCGACCCGTACGGCCGCTTCTCACTCACTCCACGAACGGCTCGACACCGATCCGACAGCTCCCACGAAAATCCGCGAAAAAACTTCGCACGACGAAGATCACACCCTCCGGGGCTTCCAATCCAAAGTAAGGCCGGTGAGCCTTTGTCGGCATGACCCGCAAACCTCGGATCGCGAAGCTGCTGAGCCCCCTGATCGGGCTGTTCGGCCTCTTGTTCATCGCCAGTGGCGCCGCCACCTACTACCTGGCCCACACCCAGCTGAAGGCGCAGGAGATCACCGTCGCCGACGACGCGTCCTTCCTCGCCGGAGACAACGTCGACGGCCCGTTCTCGGCCTACGTCCAGGCGGCCACCGTCGAGAAGCACGCCCTGGGGATCACCAAGGGCAAGACGTACGCCGAGCTCGACCAGGAGGACCCGATCCGCGAGGTCGCGGCGGAGTCGTCCTTCGTACGCGCCTCCCTGCTGACCGCGGTCACCGCCTTCGGGCTCTCGGCCCTGGTAGCGGGCTTGGGCCTCGTGCTGCTGTTCGTCGCCTTCGCGATCGGGTCGCTGACCCGGGCCCTCGCACCGGCGAAGGAGAAGGCCACCGAGGAGACCGACGGCCTCGAACCGGCCACTGCTTGACCCCCACCCACTCGTCAACGGGCCCGGGAAGGCATCGCCTTCCCGGGCCCGTTCTGCTTTCTCAGCCCAGACGCTCAGCCCAGACGCCGGAAGGCGCGGGTCGAGAGCGGGACGAAGATCGCCATCAGCACCGCGGGCCAGGCCAGTGCCAAGAGCATCGCGTGGTCGGCGAGCACGCCCTCGGTGATGCCGGTGGGGTTGCCGAACAGGTCGCGGCACGCCGCGGCGGTGGCGGAGACCGGGTTCCAGGAGGCCAGGAAACCCAGCCAGTCGGGCATGGTCTCGGCGGGAACGAACAGGTTCGATGTGAACCCCAAGGGCCACACCAGCACCTGCACCATCGTCAGCGCACCTTCCATCCGCAGGGTCAAGCCGAGGAAGATACCGAGCCACAGCATCGCCAGGCGCAGCCACAGCAGCAGCCCGACCGCGGTGAGCGCCGACCCCAGCGAGGCGTCGACGCGCCATCCGATGATCAAGCCGCCAACCATCAGTACGGCCAGCTGGAGCGCGGAGTTGGCGAGGTCGGCCACCGCCCGGCCCGCAGGCACCGCCAGGCTCGAGATCGGCAGCGACCTGAACCTCGCGGTGACGCCGCGTTTGGTGTCCTCGGTGACGACCGCCATCGTGCCGTCGATACCGAACAGCATGGTCAGCGCGAGCACGCCCGGCAGCAGGTAGTGCAGGTAGTCACCGCCGCCCGGCATCTGGATCGCGCCGCCGAACAGGTAGCCGAAGACCAGCAGCATCATGATCGCGAACAGGATGCCGAAGACGATTCCCCAGGGTTCGCGTTGCCAGTGCTTGAGGTCACGAAGCGTGATCACCCACGACTGGCGCAGGGTCGCGGCGAGAGCGGACATCAGGCGGCTCCTTCAGAGGTACGTCGGTGGTCGGGGCTGGTCACGTGCAGGAACACCTCGTCGAGGGTCGGTCGTCTCAGCAGCACGTCGTCGACGCTGATCCTGGCGGCGTCCAGGGTGCGTACGACCTCGACCAGGGTCGCGCCGCCGCCCGAGGCACCGGCCTCGACCGTGACCTCCAGGGTTTCCGGGGAGACGGTGACCGCCGGCCCCAGGGCCGACGCCATCCGGTCGAGGTGCTCGGGATCGAGTGCGGTGAGGATCACCCGGTCGCCGCCGAGCTCGTCCTTGAGCGATGCCGGGGTGCCCGAGGCGATCACGCGGCCCTCGCCCAGCACGGTCACCATCGCGGCCAGCTGGTCGGCCTCGTCCAGGTACTGCGTGGTCAGCAGCACCGTGGTCCCGTCGGCGACCACCTGGCGCACCATCTCCCAGACCTCGTGGCGGCCGCGCGGGTCCAGCCCGGTGGTCGGCTCGTCGAGGAAGAGGATCCGCGGCCGGGTGACCAGACCGGCGGCGATGTCGAGCCGGCGGCGCATCCCGCCGGAGTAGCCGGAGACCTTCCGGTCGCCGGCCTCGGTGAGGCCGAAGGCGTCGAGGAGGTCGCGGGCGCGGCGTACGGCATCGGCCTTCGAGAGGCCGTGGAGGCGGCCGAACATGACCAGGTTCTCGCGGCCGTGGAGGGCCTCGTCGAGGGCGGCGCTCTGCCCGACCAGGCCGATCGTGGAGCGGACCCGGGCGGGGTGGCGTACGGCATCGTGGCCGCCGACGCGCACCTCGCCGGCGTCGGGCCGGGTCAGGGTCGCGAAGACGTTCACCGCAGTCGACTTGCCGGCGCCGTTGGGCCCCAGCAGGGCGTGCACGGTGCCGGCGGCGACCTCGAGGTCGAGGCCGCCGAGCGCCTGGGTGTCGCGGTAGCGCTTGCGCACGCCGCGGGCGGAGAGCGGACTCATCGCGCCACCTCGATCCGGAACACGCCGCACTGCCCGACCACCGTCTCGAAGGCCTCCGGCGTCAGGTCCGTGACCACCCCGGCGTCGAGCATGATCTTCGCCCCGTCGGCCATCCGGTCGGGCCAGAGCCGGAGCACCGTCAGTGCCTCGTCTCCCTCGACCTCCACGAGGCGCACATCCTCCGTGCTCCTCCCGATCCGGAGGGTTGCGCGGCCGGAGGCAGCACGTACGTTGCGCGCCCAGTCGGCGCCCGGGAAGCCTTCGAGCAGGTAGCGCCCGCCGTTCAGGTCCAGCACGGAGAGCGGGGTGCTGCGGGGCTTGCCGCTCGTCCGGCCCGGCACGGTGAGCACCGGCAGCTCCTTCATCCCGAGCCCGGTCTTCGACAGGGTCATGAAGACCTTGTTCATCGGCTTGAGCCAGCGCGGCGGCATCGGCTTGGCGTCGTTCGGCATATACGTTCCTCCAATTTCGTACGCTGTACGAAGATCTCAACGGAGCGACTGTAGCATTTGTTCCGTACGACGTACGAAATTATTTCGGATGACGTTACGATGAGCGACGTGCCGGACCAGTCAGACCAGCCAGCCCAGCCAGACCCCTCCCTTCGCCTGCTGTGGCGCCATCGGGGCGGGGCGCGCGAGGAGCCCAGGTCGAAACGGGGTCCGAAGCAGAAGGTGAGCGTCGACGAGATCGTCGACGCCGCGATCGACCTCGCCGACGCCGAGGGTCTGGCTGCGGTGACGATGCGCGCGATCGCCCAGCGCTTCGGCCTGGGCGCGATGACGCTCTACTCCTACGTGCCCAACCGGGACGCGCTGCTGGTGCTCATGGCCGACCAGGTGACCGGCCGCGCCGAGCTGCCGGAGCTGCCCACGGACCCGCGCAAGCGCCTCGAGCTGGTCGCCAACCTCACCCACGACGAGCTCCGGGCCCATCCGTGGCTGCTCGAGGTGCAGGACGTACGCCCCTGGCTCGGGCCCAACATGAGCGACCGCTACGAGTGGCAGCTGCAGGCGGTCGACGGTCTCGGGCTCTCGGACCTGGAGATGGACCAGACCGTCGCCGTGCTGATCGGGTTCGCGGGCAACATCGCGCGCAGCGAGCTCATGAAGCGACGTGCCGAGCAGGTCACCGGGATGACCGAGTCACAGTGGTGGGAGGCCAACTACGACACCCTGGGCGAGGTCATGGCGGGCAGCCACTATCCGCTGGCCAACCGGGTCGGCACCGCCGCAGGCGAGGCCTATCAGGCGGCCACCGACCCCGCGCGCGAGCTCGACTACGGCCTGGCCCGGATCATCGACGGCGTCCTCGCGCACGTCGCCGGATAGCCGAGTCGGCTCGTTCTGACGGAAATCGTCGCCGAGTCGGCTCGTTCTAACGAGCCGACTCGGCGTGTTTAGGGGGCAGAAAGAGCCCACACGGGGGGCGGGCGGCGGGGCGGTGGGGGGTGTGGGGGACCAGGGAGGCGGGGTCCTCGCGGGCGCCGTCGG
>NZ_JBHWLY010000089.1:0-23807 GCF_042730435.1 Nocardioides sp. NPDC059952
AGGCCTACCCCCAGCTCCACACCCTCGTCAACGAGGCCACCAAGCTCGCCGGCGCCTCCGGCACCAAGGGCACCCTCGACATCGAGGTCGCCGACCAGCTCCTCGCCAAGATCGACGAGATCGCCGAGATCTTCTGGGCGACCAAGAAGGCCTGAGGAACGACCGCCGATTCAGGAGAAGCCAGGTTCCGGCACACGCCGGAACCTGGCTTCTTCCGCGTTCCGCTGCCCCCGAAGGCATAGACGTATGACAAGTACGTCACTAGTGTGACAAGTGCCACAATCCCCCTCGCGGTGGCCCGGCCACCGTCGAAGCCTTCGAGGAGCACCGATGCGTCGTAGTCGAAAGCGTGTGACACCCCTACTGCTCGCCCTCGGTCTGGTCGGCTCGCTGACCGTGACCACGCCCGCCGCCGCGGACCGGAAGTCGGGCCAGGTCCGAGGTGGCCCGGATGCCGCCGCGATCGCGAGGATCGTCGACCGCATCGAGGAGCCCTCGATCCCGGACCGCGACTATGAGATCACCGACTTCGGCGCCGTCGGGGACGGCACGACCGACGCGCTCCCGGCGATCCGGGCCGCGATCGAGAAGGCGTCGGCCGACGGCGGCGGCCGGGTCGTACTCCCCGAGGGCACCTGGCTCTCCGAGGGTCCGGTGCACCTGGCGAGCAACATCGACCTCCACGTCTCCGAAGGGGCCACGCTGCTGTTCGGGACCGACACGGACGATTACCTGCCCGTGGTGCGTACGCGCTGGGAGGGCACCGAGCTGAACGGCTACTCCCCGCTGATCTACGCCAACGATGTGCACGACGTCGCCATCACCGGATCGGGCACGATCGACGGCAACGAGGACTCCGAGTTCCACGCCTGGAAGGAGCAGGAGAAGCCGGATCAGCTGCGGCTGCGCCAGATGGGCTTCGACGGCGTACCGGTCGAGGAGCGCGTCTTCGGGAAGGGTACGTTCCTGCGGCCGAGCGCCATCCAGTTCTTCCACGCCGAGCGGGTGCTGCTGGAGGACTACCGGGTCACCAACTCACCGTTCTGGATCAACCACCTCGTCTACACCGACCAGGCCACCGTTCGCGGACTCGACGTCGACAGCCACCGGGCCAACAACGACGGCATCGACGTCGACTCCAGCACCGACGTACTGATCGAGGAGAACCGCTTCCGGACCGGCGACGACTCCGTGGTCGTGAAGTCGGGACGTGACCTCGACGGACGTACGATCGCCCGGCCCAGCGAGAACGTCGTGATCCGCCGCAACGACATGGGCGGCGAGGACGGCATCGCCCTGGGCAGCGAGATGTCCGGTGGCATCAAGGGCGTCTACTTCACCGACAACGTGCTGCGCGACGGCGCCTCGGCGATCCGGTTCAAGGGCAACCTCGACCGCGGCGGCACGGTCGAGAAGATCCGGGTGAGCAACATGGAGATCGGCAGCTTCGAGACCTTCATCTGGTTCCAGCTGGACTACCCCGGCGAGCTCGGCGGGAACTACCCGCCGGTCTACCGCGACATCGTCTTCTCCGACATCACCGTCGCCTCCGCCACGACCGGGCTCGACGTCCACGGCCCGGCCGACGCACCACTGAGCGACGTCACCCTGCGTGATGTCACGGCCGAGGAGGTCGAGACGCCGATGGTCCTGGAGAACGTCGAGGACCTGCGCTTCGACAACGTGCGGTTCGGCGACCAGTACGTCGACGGAGAGCTCGACTGGCTCTCCTGAACCGGATCCCCCGCCCTCGCCCGCCGCGCACCTCCTGCGAGGATCTCGCGGCGGGCGGGTCGTCGGGTCGACTCCGTACCCATCGTCTCGGAAGGAAGAGCATGAACACAGTCCGACAGGTCAGCGCCTTCGTGGGGCGCTGGTTCGCTCTGATCGTCCTGGTCGCCGGCGCCGTCGCGCTGGCCACCCCCAGCACCTTCGACGGGTGGGCGGCCCAGGTGCCGCTGCTGCTGCAGATCATCATGCTCGGGATGGGCATGACGCTGCGGCCCGTCGACTTCGCCATCATCGGCCGGCGACCGTGGGCGCTGCTGCTGGGTGTCGCCACCCAGTTCACCGTGATGCCGTTGCTCGGCTGGGGAATCGCGAACGCGCTCAACCTCTCCCCGGTGCTCACGGCGGGCATGATCCTGGTCGGCTGCGCGCCCGGCGGCACCGCCTCCAACGTCATGGTGTACCTCGCCCGCGGCGACACCGCGCTGTCGGTGGCGATGACCTCCGTGTCGACGCTGCTCGCGCCATTGCTGACGCCCCTGCTGGTCCTCCTCCTGATCGGGGAGGACCTGCCGGTCTCCGCGAGCGACCTGTTCGTCTCGATCGTGGAGATCGTGCTCGTCCCGGTCCTCCTCGGACTGGTGCTCCGACTGCTGCTGCCGCGGCTCATCGAGAAGGTCATCGACGTACTTCCGCTGATCTCGGTGGCCGGCATCACCGGGGTCGTGCTCGCCGTCGTGGCCGGAAGCGCCTCCACCCTGCTCTCGGTCGGCCTTCTGGTCGTCCTCGCCGTGGTCCTGCACAACGTCGCCGGCCTGGGTCTGGGGTACGCGGTCGGGCGACTGTGCGGCATGCCGGTCTCGAGCCGGCGCGCCATCAGCATCGAGGTGGGCATGCAGAACTCCGGGCTGGCGGCCGCGCTCGCCACCGTCCATTTCTCGCCGGCCGCGGCACTGCCTGCCGCGATCTTCTCGGTCTGGCACAACGTGTCCGGCTCGATCCTGGCGAGCTACTGGTCGCGGCGTCCCGTCGAAGGCGACGAGGTCACTCCGCAGACCGTGGACGCACCAGCCGGTCGTCGGGGATGACGGCGACGCCGAGGATCTCGATCATCGCCTCCGGCTGCCACAGCGCCGTCGTCCCGATCCCCGCCATCGCCGGGTAGACCGGACCGGCCAGCTCGCGCCAGACGGCGCCGATCTCCTTGCCGTGCGCCTGGTAGTCGGGGATGTCGGTCAGGAAGATCGTGATCGAGACCAGGTCCTCGGGGATGCCGCCGGCCTCCCGCAACGTGGTCAGTACGTTGCCGAACGCCTGCCGGAACTGCTCGACGATTCCCCCGGGGACGATCTGCATGTTCTCGTCCAGCGCGGTCTGCCCGCCGAGATGGAGGGTGTTGCCGCTGAGCGTGCCGTGCGAGTAGCCGCGCGGCGCGGGCAGCGCCGCGGGGTTGACGGCTACGGGTGTGAGGTCCGTGTTCATGATTCGACCGTAGGGCATCTATTGACATTCCTACAACGTTCGTGCAGAAAATGAAACACATCCTGAATCGAACGGACAGGACCTCACATGGACCCCATCTCCGACACCTCCGGTCTCGTCGTCCCGGTCGTCACCCGCGCCGGCTTCGAGCCCGACCTGACCGGGCAGAGCGAGGGCGCCACCCGGATCAGCGGCGTCAGCATCCAGCACACGCCCGCGACCAAGCTGTGGTTCGGCAAGGTGCACAACCTCGCCGGCTACCGCTCCGTCCCCCACCACCACGGCGAGGCCGAGACCGGCGGCTACGTGCTGTCCGGCCGGGCCCGGATCTACTTCGGCGAGAAGTTCGAGGACTACCTCGACATGTCCGAGGGCGACTGGGTGTTCGTGCCGCCGTTCATGCCGCACGTCGAGTGCAACCTCGACCGCAACCACCCGCTGACCTGGATGACCACCCGCACGCCCGAGAACATCGTCATCAACCTTCCCCAGGTCGACGACGCCGACCTCCGCGACTGGGCGGACCGGCCATGACCTCGAGCCCGGAGACGAGCACCGTGTTCACGGACGCCGTCACCCTCAAGGAGTGCGAGGCGGAGATCTTCGACCTCGCCTTCACCGCCACCACCCAGCCCTGCCCGTGGCCGAAGGCGTACGGCGGCGACATGGTCGCGCAGGCGCTCGTCGCCGCGTCCCGGACCGTGACCGACGGCAAGGCGATGCACTCGATGCACTCCTACTTCATGCGGCCCGTCGACATCGGCGCGGAGGTCCGCTACGAGGTCGAGGTGCTGCGCGACGGGCGCGGCTACAGCACCCGGCAGGTGCGCGGCTTCCAGAACGGCAAGCCGGTGTACGTCTGCCTGGCGAGCTTCGCAGCCGGCGAGCCGAGCGGCAGCTTCGAAGCCACGATGCCGGCCGGGATCCCCGGTCCCGAGACGGTGCCGACGTCCGCGGCCTATCTCGCCGACCGCACCGGCGGGACGATGACCGAGACCTCCAAGGCGTACTGGTCCGGCGGGCGCAGCTTCGACATGCGACACGTGCCGGGTCCGGTCTACCTGACCGTCGAGGGCGAGCGGTCGCCGCACCAGGCCATCTGGGTCAAGCCGTACGACACCCTCCGACCGGTCGAGGGGCTGACCGACCGGCAGCGTGACACCGCGGCGCTCGCCTACGTCTGCGACTACACGATCCTGGAGCCGGCCTTGCGGGTGCTCGGCCTGGCGTGGGCCGACGAAGGGCTTGTGACCGCCAGCCTCGATCATGCGATGTGGTTCCACCGGCCGGTCCAGATGGACGACTGGCTGCTCTACGCCCAGGAGGCGGTCTCGGTCGAGAACGGCCGCGGGACCGGGATCGGGCGGTTCTTCACCACCGACGGCGTGCATGTCGCGACCGTCGTCCAGGAGGGCATGATCCGCGCGGCAGGGGCGGCGTCATGAGCGAGCTGAGCCCGAGCGGCCACCAGGACACGTTCGCCCGCGACCACCTGCCGCCGGCCGAGCAGTGGCCGACCCTGGAGTTCACCACGCCGCTTCTGGACTACCCCGAGCGTCTCAACGCCGCGACCGAGCTCATCGACGCGACCGTCGCGCAGCACGGCCCGGACCGTCCTGCCCTCCGCACCCCGGACGGCACGGTGTGGACCTACGGCGAGCTGCTCACCCGGGCCAACCAGATCGCCCACGTGCTGGTCGACGACCTGGGTCTCGTCAGCGGCAACCGGGTGCTGCTCCGCTCCCCGAACAACCCGTGGACGGTGGCGGCCTGGCTCGGCGCGCTCAAGGCCGGGGGCATCGTCGTGACGACGATGGCCGCGCTGCGGGCGACCGAGCTCGGGCCGATCGTCGAGAGGACCCGGCCCGCGGTCGCGCTGGTGGACCACCGGTTCGTCGAGGACGTCCACGCGGTCCGGGACACCGTCGCGCCCGACCTCACGGTGGTGGCCTACGGCGGCGACGCCGAGGACGACCTGACCCGGCGGATCCTGGCCAAGCCCGCCGACTTCACCGCGGTCGACACCGCGGCCGACGACGTCGCACTCTTCGGGCCGACCTCGGGGACGACCGGCGTCCCGAAGATCACCACCCACTTCCACCGCGACATCCTCTCGATCGACAACACCTTCGGCCGGGCGACGCTGCGGCTGGAGCCGAGCGACGTCGTGGCGTGCACGGCGCCGTTCGCGTTCACCTTCGGGCTCGGCATGCTGGTCGTCTTCGCGCTGCGGGCCGGGGCCTGCGCCCTGCTCACCGAGGCCGCCTCGCCGGTCCAGCTCGCCGACCTGATCGCGGAGCACGGCGTCACCGCGCTCGCGACCGCGCCGACGGCGTACAAGCAGATCCTCAAGTCCGGTGCGATCGAGCAGCTCAAGGGGCTGCGCGTCGCCGTCACCGCGGGCGAGCACATGCCCCAGGCGACCTGGGAGGAGCTCGAGCGCAAGCTGGAGCTGCGGGTCATCGACGGCATCGGTGCCACCGAGATGCTGCACATCTTCATCTCCGCGGCCGGCGACGAGATCCGGCCGGGGGCGACCGGCAAGCCGGTGCCCGGCTACCGCGCCACCATCCTGGACGCCGAGGGCAACGAGGTCGGGCCGGGCGTCGAGGGGCGGCTCGCGGTGATCGGCCCGGTCGGCTGCCGCTACCTGGACGACGAGCGCCAGCGCGGCTACATCGTCAACGGCTGGAACGTCACCGGCGACACCTTCGTCCGCGACGAGGACGGCTACTACTGGTACCGCTCGCGCACCGACAACATGATCGTCTCCTCGGGCTACAACATCGCCGGCCCCGAGGTGGAGGAGGTGCTGGGCACCCACCCGGACGTGGTCGAGGCGGGCGTCGTCGGCGGACCGGATGCGGACCGGGGCGCCATCGTCTGCGCGTTCGTGGTGCTCCGCGAGGGCGTCGACGGCGACCCCGCGAAGGCCGAGGAGATCCAGCAGTACGTCAAGGGGCGGCTGGCTCCCTACAAGTACCCGCGCGACGTGCGCTTCGTCGCGTCCCTGCCACGCAACACCAGCGGCAAGCTGCAGCACTTCAAGCTGCGCCAGATGATCGCCTCGGAGAGCGGGACGGGCGGGACATGAGGATCGCGATCGTCGGAGGTGGACCCGGTGGGCTCTACTTCGCCACGCTGATGAAGACCCTCGACCCCAGCCACGAGATCACCGTCTGGGAGCGCAACGCCCCCGACGACACGTTCGGCTTCGGCGTGGTCTTCTCCGACGAGACCCTCGGCAGCATCGAGGGCGCCGACCAGGTCGTGCACGACCGGATGGAGGAGCTGTTCGCCCGCTGGACCGACATCGACGTCGGCCTCACCGACCGGCAGGGCGCGCGGCACTCCTTCACCGTCGGCGGGCAGGGCTTCGCCGCGATGTCGCGCAAGGACCTGCTCCAGATCCTGCAGGAGCGGGTCGCCGAGCTGGGCGTGACCGTCCACTTCCGCACCCCTGCTCCCGACCCCGACGAGCTGCGGGGTTCGTACGACCTGGTGCTGGCCGCGGACGGGGTCAACTCGGCCGTCCGCACCAAGTACGCCGACAGGTTCGGCCCCAGCCTGGACCGCCGGCGGAACAAGTACATCTGGTTCGGCACCGACCTGGTCTTCGAGGCGTTCCAGTTCAACGTCTTGCAGACCGAGTTCGGCACGATGCAGATCCACGGCTACCCCTTCTCCGAGCGCGGCTCGACGTTCATCGTCGAGATGCGCGAGGAGGTCTGGCGCCGCGCCGGCCTGGACCGCACCGAGGACGCCGTCGACCGGATCGCCGAGATCTTCGCCGACGAGCTCCGCGGGCACGCGATCCTGACCAACAACTCCCGGTGGATCAGCTTCCAGACCGTACGCAACGAGCGCTGGTACGACGGCAACGTCGTGCTGCTCGGCGATGCGGCCCACACCGCTCACTTCTCGATCGGCTCCGGCACCAAGCTGGCCATGGAGGACGCCCTCGCCCTCGCCGCGTGCCTGCACGAGCACCCCTCCCTCGACGAGGCGCTCGAGGCGTACCAGACCGAACGGAAGCCGGTGGTGGAGTCGACCCAGCGGGCCGCCCAGGCCTCGCTGGAGTGGTTCGAGAACATCGACATGTACGCCGACCAGGACCCCGCCCAGTTCGTCTTCAACCTGCTGACCCGCTCGCGCCGGATCACCTTCGAGAACCTGAAGGAGCGCGACGCCGACTTCGCGCACCGGATGGAGGCGGAGTTCGCCCGCCACCAAGGTGCCCGCGAGGTGGCTCCGGCGATGTTCCAGCCGGTACGCATCGGCGCACTGGAGCTGAAGAACCGGGTCGTGCTCTCGCCGATGGACATGTACTCCGCGACCGACGGCGTCCCCGACGAGTTCCACCTGGTCCATCTCGGCTCGAAGGCACTCGGCGGCGCGGGCCTGGTGATGACCGAGATGACCTGCGTCTCCCCCGAGGCCCGGATCACCCTCGGCTGTCCGGGCATCTGGACCGACGCGCAGCGCGACGCGTGGCGAGCCGTGACCGGCTTCGTGCACCGCCACTCCACCGCCAGGATCGGGATGCAGCTGGGCCACTCGGGCCGCAAAGGCTCCACGAAGCTGATGTGGGACGGCATGGACGAGCCGCTCGACCACGACAACTGGGAAGTCATCGGCCCCTCCCCGCTGCCCTACGGCGAGGGCTGTCACGTCCCGCGCGAGGCGACCCGCGCCGACCTGGACACAGTGGTCGCGGACTTCGTCTCGGCGGCGCGACGCGCCGTCGACGCCGGCTTCGACCTGATCGAGGTCCACGCCGCGCACGGCTACCTGCTCAGCTCGTTCCTCTCGCCCGTCGCCAACCACCGCGACGACGCCTATGGCGGACCGTTGCGCAACCGGCTCCGGTTCCCCCTGGAGGTCTTCGACGCGGTCCGCGCGACGGTGCCGGCCCACATCCCGGTGACCGTCCGGATCTCCGCGACCGACTGGATGCCCGACGGCAACACCGACGAGGATGCGGTCGAGATCGCCCGCGCATTCGTCGAGCACGGCGCGGCCGCCATCGACGTCTCGTCGGGCCAGGTCAGCAAGGACGAGAAGCCCGCCTTCGGTCGCTCCTACCAGACCCCGTTCGCCGACAAGATCCGTCACCTGGTCGCCGAGAAGGCCGGCGCGAAGGTGATCGCGGTGGGTGCCATCTCGTCGTACGACGACGTCAACTCGATCCTGCTCGCGGGCCGTGCCGACCTCTGTGCGCTCGGCCGCACCCACCTGTTCGATCCCAGCTGGACGCTGCATGCCGCTGCCGAGCAGGACTACCACGGCGACGGCGCCGACTGGCCGGTCCCGTGGGCCGCCGGACAGCGCAAGCCGCCGACGTCGCGCAGCGACAAGATCCCGCCTCGGCTGCAGCTGCTCAGGGCCGGCGAGACCGACGATGTCCACGTGCGGTGGACGCCCGGGGCATCTGTGGAGAATCCGGCAGAATGCCGCACGTGACTACGGCGGAGGCCGCACCGGCAAGCCAGCAGAACCGACGATCGCGCACCACCGTGGTGACGTTCCTCGGCGCGGTCGTGCGACCGCTCGGAGACTGGATGCCGATCGCCGGCGCGATCGACCTGCTCGCGCAGGTCGGGCTCGACGCCCCCTCGGTACGCACCGCCGTCCACCGCCTCAAGCGGAACGGCTGGCTCGACTCGGAGACCCGCGCGGGCACCCGCGGCTACGCCCTCACCGAGACCGCCCTGACCACCCTCGCCGCCGGCGACGAGGTGATCTGGCACGCTCGCACGCCCGCGGACCTGGCCGACGGCTGGTGCATCGTGAACTTCGGCGTTCCTGAGTCGCTGCGGGCCAAGCGACACCAGCTGCGCGCCCACCTCTCCCACCTCGGCTTCGGCAACGTCGGCACCGCGCTGTGGATCGCGCCCGCGCGGATGCGCGACGCCGCCGAGCGGGCGGTGACCGAGCTCGGGCTCGAGTCCTACGCCGCGATCTTCGTCGGCGGCTACCACGGCACCCAGGACCTCACCGAGCTCCTCTACAGCAGCTGGGACCTCGAGGCGATCGACCAGAGCTACCGTGACTTCGTCGCCGCCCACAGCGCTCTCACCGGGCAGCTGCAGAACGCTACCCCGTCAGGCCAGGACGCCTTCGTGACCTACCTCGACGTCGTCGGCCAGTGGCGCAAGCTCCCCTTCCGCGACCCGGGCCTGCCCCACGACGTCCTCGCCCCGGACTGGAGCGCACCCGCCGCAGTCGCGCTGTTCGAGCGCCTGGTCGAAGCCCTCGAGAAGCCCGCGCTGGCGCACGCGAGCGCTCAGTGGTCAGCACGCTGACGGCGTGAGCCCAGGACGTACGACCTGAAGGAGACCCGCGGAACCGGACCGTGCTCAGCGCGCGTCGCGCGCACCTTGGCGACGGGCGCCCTGCGCACGCGAGGACGCGTCACGCTTGAGGCCTCCGGTCGTCCGGGTCGCGTCCCGCCGCGTGCTGGGCACAGGTGTGCCCCCGTCGTTCGCGGGAGCTGTCTGAGGTGGCCCGGCGCTGGTGGCGGCCTTCGCCGCGGCGATCCGTTCGGCCCGCAGCTCCTGCGAGGCCTTCCTCGCCGCCGCGCTGACCTGTCGACTGACCTGGGCCAGCACGGACTCGAAGACCTCCGCCTTGGCCCTGGCGCGCTGGTTCTGGTCGTAGGCCTTACCGCGTCCGCCGACGCTCTCCACCGCGGCGCTGGCGCCGCGGCGGTAGACCTTCAGGTGCTTGGTGCGCTCGCGCCTCACCCGCTCGTGCAGCTCGAGCAGCTGGTCCTCATCGAGCTCGCGCAGGGCGGCAGGTTCCGCCTCACGGACGAGAGCTGCTTCCTTCTCGGTCAGGGAATTCAGCAAAGCCTTGTTCACAGGGCCCTCCGGTGTCGCCGACGACTGCGCCGCCCCCCGGTCGATGCGCACGGCGCATGCCCATGCTACGCCCGGTGCAGCACCCCGGTCCGGTGTTCAGAACCCGCCAGCACCGTCCTCAGAGGAGGCCGAGACCGGTGGCGTGGCGGCGTACGGCCTCGCTGTCGGCGACGAGCACGAGCGGCACCTCGTCGCCCATGGTGCTCCACACGCTCTCGACCCGGCCGTCGTGAGGATCGAGCCGCACCTCGCGGATGTAGACCGCGAGGATCCGCCCGGGATGGCGGCGGACGGTGTCGGCATAGGTCTCCGGATCGTGCTCACCGGAGTCGCCCAGGAGGACGAACGGAAGGTCGGGGTGGAGCGCGAGGACCTCGTCGATGCGCCCGGTCTTGGTCTCCCTGCCGCCGGCACTGCCGAGCAGGTCGCGCAGCAGCAGCGGGCCCCGGGGGAAGTCGCGGTGGCGCACGAAGGCGTCCAGGAACGCATACAGGTTCCACGGGCTGGAGGAGATGTAGAAGACCGGGTTCGCGCGAGCGGCGAGGTCGCGGTAGAGCTCGGGGGCACCAGGGAACGGGGTGCGCGTGAGCGCCGACCCGGTGAGGGTCTGCCGCACCATCCGCCCGACGCGCTGCACCCCGGTCTCGAGGATCGTGTCGTCGATGTCGGAGATCACGCCGAACTTCGCCTCACCGGCGGGAACGCGGACCTCCACCGTGGTTCGGTGGTCGCCGACCAGACCACGGTAGTCACCGGCCAGCTCGACGGTGCCTCGGGTCCATGGGGACTCCAGCGTTTCCGGGTCGGGCCGCAGCCGAGCCACGAAGTAGCCGTCCTCGTCGGTGACCGCATCCACCGCGGCGTCGCCCACGGTGATCCGCAGTGGCACACCCGGCAGCTCGTCGGTCACGAAGTGACGGACCATCCGGCGTGCGGCGGCCCCCACGCCCTCGCCCTCCGCCGCCTCCGATGGCGGTGGGTCGTCGACGACCCGGCCGCGTACGACGATCCCCTCGACACCCCCGTGCCCGCCATAGCACTTGATCCGGAAGTCCGCCGGTACCCGCGAGCCCGCCCGGCGGAATCTCGCCGCGTCCCACGCGCGCTCCAGCCCGAGCATCCATCGACCTGCCGACATGGCCCCAGCCTAGGGCCGGGTCAGGTGAGGGCGCCGACGAGTACGGCAGCCGCCGAGACGGCGAGCGTCCCGATGACGAGTGGACGCAGTCTGCCCGGCGGTACCCGCTTGAAGATGGCATCGCCCAACCACCACCCGATGGGCAGCCCGGCAACGCCGCCCAGAGACAGAACCAGCACCTGTGCGTCGACGTGGCCGAGCAGCGCGAAAGCAGCGACCGCGACCAGGTCCTGACCCGCGAACACCGCCTGGAGGGTCGCCCGGTAGCGACGCGGCTCGCGGTCGATGAGGGCCATCACCAGGGGCGGGCCGTTCATCCCGGTCGAGGTCAGCAGTCCCCCGCTCACGATGCCGACGATCGGGAGACCGCGACGTCCGATCTGCGGCGTACGCGCCATCAGCAGCACCAGGACCAGCATCACCACGGCGATCCCGGCCGAGAGCAGACGCTCGTCGGCCACCTCCAGCAGCACCAGCCCGAGCGGCATCCCGACGATCCCCGTCACGGTCAGCAGCAGGCTGTCGCGCCGGTCGATGAAGGCACGCTCGCGCACCGCGATACCCGCGGTGAGGACCATGCTGACGATCGTCGCCACGACCACGGCACGGGTCGGGTCGGTCACGAGGAGCAGACCCGGAAGCGCCGCGAGGACGGACCCGAACCCCGTCACCGCCTGCACGAGCGCCGCGACGACGAAGACCAGCATCGCGACCCCGGCGAGGGTGAGCAGCTCAACCAACGTCGCTCCGGCTCAGCCGGCGAGCGGCGCGTGCCGCGGCCACGGCGTGGCACGCTCGAGCTGGCCGGCCAGCGACAGCAGCAGCGGCTCGCCACCGAGGTCGGTGAAGAAGTGGGCGCCGAGAGGCAGCCCGTCGGGATCGAACCCCGCAGGCACCGACATCGCCGAGCCGCCGGTCACATTGACCAGGCTGGTGAAGCCCGCCATCGCCGGTGCCACGGTGTACATCACCTCGGGCTGCGTCGTGTCGAGGACGCCGAGCTCGGGAGTGCGCATGCACAGAGTCGGGGTCAGCACGGCGTCGACGCCCTCCGGCCCGTCGAAGAGCTGCGCCGTGGCGAAGCCGACCTGCTCGAACCCTTCGAGCGCACGCAGCAGGTCGGCGAGCGGCATCGCCGAGTAGCGCTCGTACATCACCCGGGTGAAGGGCTCGATGTCGTCCTCGCGCAGCTCACGGCCGAGGTCGGCGAGCCGGTCGTCGACGTGCGCGACGAGGTTGGCGCCCATCATCACGCCCGACCAGCGCGCGAACTCGGGGTAGGCCACCGGCAGCGCGACCTCGACGACCTCGTGCCCGAGGTCGGTGAGGAGGTCCGCGGTGCGGCGTACCGCGACCACGCCCGCGGGATCGACGTCGGGGCCGTCCGGGACCACGGTCGCCAGACCGATCCGCAACCGGCCGGGCTCGCGGTCGACGCAGGCGAGGTAGCCGTCCGCGGGGGCGTTCGGGCCGTACGAGGCCTGGCCGGGCACCCGGCCGGCGGAGATGTCGAGCAGCAGCGCCGAGTCGCGGACCGTGGTCGTCAAGGCATGGTGGACGCTGGTCGGCCCGGCGAGCGTCGACGGGTACGGGGCGCCGGGGATCACGCCCCGGCTCGGCTTGAGGCCGTACAGGCCGCACGCCGCCGCCGGGATGCGGATCGACCCGCCACCGTCGTTGCCGTGCGCGACCGGCACCAGGCCGGCGGCCACCGCCGCGGCGGACCCGCCGCTGGACCCGCCGGTCGAGTGCCCGAGCTCCCAGGGGTTGTGGCTCGGGCCGTGCAGTAGCGGCTCGGTGCTGCCGTTCTTGCCGAGCTCGGGAGTGTTCGTGGTGCCGAGCACGACCATGCCCGCGGCCTTGTAGCGCCGCACCAGCTCGCTGTCCTCGGCCTTGACGTCGTCGGCGAACAGCCGGCTTCCCCCGGTCGTCGGCAGGCCGGCGACGTCGGCCGCCAGCGACTTGATGACGACGGGTACGCCGCTCAGCGGCCCCTCGGGAAGGCCGCAGTCGACCTCCACGAGCGCCTCGTCGAAGCGGGTGCCGACCATGGCGTTGAGCTGTGGATCGAGCTTCTCGATCCGGCGGATGCTCTGCTCGACCACCTCGCGGGCGCTGGTCTCGCCGGCGCGGATGGCGGCCGCGGTGGCGATGGCGTCGGGTAGCGCTGGTGTGCTCATGGGTGACTCACTCCTCGATCCTGGGCTCGACGACGGGGTGATGACAGGCGACGTACTGACCGGGGCGTACCTCACGCAGCTCAGGTTCCTCGGCCGCACATCGCTCGGTGGCGAGGGGACACCGGGTGCGGAACCGGCAGCCTGATGGTGGGTCGAGCGGTGACGGCAGCTCTCCGGAAGCGGCAGCCGCGCTGATCTCACGGTCACCGGCACCGGGGATCGAGGCCAGCAGCATCTGCGTGTAGGGATGGGCGGCATCGGCATCGATCCGTCCGGACGGGATCACCTCGCACGCCTTGCCGAGGTAGAGGACCATCACCCGGTCGCTGATGTTCTTCACGACCGATACGTCATGAGCGATGAACACCATGCTCAGGTCGTAGCGCTCCTTGGTGCGCTCGAGGAGGTTGAGGATCTGTGCCTGCACCGAGACGTCGAGCGAGGAGACGGGTTCGTCGCAGATGAGGACCGTCGGGTTCATCATCAGAGCCCTGGCGATGCACACCCGCTGGCACTGACCACCGGAGAGCTCGTGCGGCCGGCGGTCCCAGACCATCTCCGGGTCGAGGCCGACGGCGGAGAGCGTCTCGCGGACCAGCGCCTCCTTCTCGGCCTTCGTCCCCTCGAAGCCCCAGATCGAGAGGCCCTCGGTGACCAGGTCCTTGACCTTGCGACGCGGGTTCAGCGACGAGGTCGGGTCCTGCATGATCATCTGCATCCGCGAGCGGGCTCGGCGCAGCGGCCGGGCGCCGAGCCCGGTCAGCTCACGGTCGCCGAGCCGGACCGTGCCCGACGTCGGCGACGGCAGCTGCATGACGGCCCGGCCCGCGGTCGACTTGCCGCAGCCGGACTCGCCGAGGATGCCGAGAGTCTCCCCCGGCAGCAGGTCGAGGCTGAGACCCGAGACCGCATGCACCTTCTGGCCGCGGCCCATCGGGAACTCGACGACCATCTCGTCGACGCTGAGCACCGGATCCTGCTCCGGGCGCAGGTGTGCGGTTCCGCTTCCGGCCATCAGCCGACCTCCTCGAGCGCGTAGTGACAGGCAGCGACGTGCGATCGACCTGCGACCCCGACGTCGACCAGCTCGGGCTGCTCCGCACGGCAGCGGTCCTGCGCGTACGGACAGCGCGGAGCGAATCTGCATCCCGCCGGTGGGTCGGCCATGTTCGGCGGAGATCCGACGATCGTCCGCAGCGTCGTGTGAGGCGGGTCCGAGAGGCGCGGGATCGAGGCGAGCAGGCCCTCCGTGTAGGGATGGCGCGGACCGTCGAAGACGTCTGCGGTCTCCGAGCGCTCGACCACGCGGCCGGCGTACATCACCTGCACCCGGTCGGTGCGACCGGCGACAGCGCCGAGATCGTGGCTGATCAGGATCGTCGCCATCTGCCTGCTCTCGGCCAGCGAGGTGAGCAGATCGAGGATCTGCTTCTGCACGGTCACGTCGAGAGCCGTCGTCGGCTCGTCGGCGATCAGCAGCTTCGGATCACAGCAGAGCGCCATCGCGATCACCACCCGCTGTCGCATGCCGCCGGACAGCTCGTGGGGAAACTGGGTCATCCGACGTGCGGGATCGGGGATGCCGACCTGACGGAGCAGCTCGGTCGCACGCTGCTTGGCGACCTTCTTGTCCAACCGCAGATGGAGGCGCAGCGCCTCGGTCAGATGAGTACCCACCCGCTTGACGGGATTCAGCGAGGTCATCGGGTCCTGGAAGACCATCGCGACCTGCGTTCCCCACATGCTCCGGCGCTCCTTGGCGCTCGCAGCGTGGACATCATGGCCACCGATGCGAACCGTGCCGGTCACCGTCGTGGTGGGGTCGCTGGTGACGAGGCCCATGATGGTGCGGCCGAGCACGGACTTCCCCGAGCCGGACTCACCCACGATCCCCAGCGTCTCGCCCGAGCGGAGGCTGAGCGAGACACCGTCGACGGCACGGACCACGCCTCGCGGCGTCCGGAACTCGGTTCGGAGGTCCTCGACCTCGAGAACGGCCTGATCATTCACAGCTTCGCACTCCTTGGGTCCCAGCGCTTCTGTGCCTTCTCGCCGAGCAGGTTGAACGAGAACACGGTCAGGAAGAGGAAGGCGCCCGGCACCAGCACGATGTGCGGGTACTCCTCCATGGTTCCGCCCTCGGCCTCGGCGATCATGTTTCCCCAGGTGGGGGCCGGCGCCTGGACGCCGAACCCGAGGAAGCTGAGCGAGGCCTCGGCGACGATGAGCACCGAGATCATCACCACCATCATCGAGAAGACCGGCAGGACGACGTTCGGCACCAGCTCGCGCCACATGATGCGGAGCTTCGTCGCACCCATCGCCCGCGCGGCGAGGACGAACTCCCGTTGGGCGAAGGCGATGGTGTTGGCTCGTGCGAGCCGGATCATGCTCGGGATCGTGAGCAGCGCCAGCGCGAAGGCGATGTTGCGCAGCTTCGGGTCGAGCACCGTGGCGAGCGCGATCAGCATCACCAGCGGCGGGACCGCGAGCATCGCGTTGGTGAAGACGCCGACGACGCTGTCGACGCCGGAGCGCAGGAAGCCCGCGATCACACCGATGCTGCCACCGACCACCGTTCCGATCGCGACGGCGGCGAGGGCGATCACGAGCGACGTACGCGCTCCGTAGATCGAGCGGGCGAGCATGTCGAGGCCGTAGTTGTTGGTGCCGAGCGGATACTCCGAGAGCAGCCTGGGCGGCTCGTAGATCGGTGCATCGAGGGCCTTCACCACGTCGATGTGCTCGCCGAGCGGGAGCACCGGAGCGAGCAGGGCCACGACGGCCAGCAGCACGAGCCACCCGCTGCACAACCAGAGCAGGATGTCGGGTCGGGTGCCGCGTACGGCCCAGACGACTCGGCCGAGCCCTTGCGGGAGCACGATGATCCCGGCGACGAAGAGCGCGGCCTTCGCGAACAGCGGCAGCGGGGTCGCCCAGCCGAGGACCAGCAGGGCCAGGCCGGCGACGACCAGACCGGCGCCGAGGGCGCCGAGGGGGCGCGCGGAGAGCTTCGTTCCGGTGAGGGTCTTCCTAGGCATGAGCACGGCGAGTCCTTGGGTCGAGGTAGCCATAGGAGAGGTCGATCCCGGCGTTGATCACGACGTAGATCACCGCGATCAGCAGCACGGCGCCCTGCACCATCGGGAAGTCACCCTGGTTGGCGGACTTGATCACGAGGCTGCCCATCCCGGGCAGCGCGAAGAGGTACTCCACGATCACGGTGCTCCCGATCAGTCGGCCCATGCTGATCCCGAGCAGCGTGACCAGCGAGAAGGAGGACGGGCGCAGCGCGTCGCGGATCAGGATGCGCATCGGCGGCATCCCCTTGGCGCGCGCGGCGAGGATGTAGTCCTCGTTGAGGGTCACGAGCAGGTCGTTGCGCAGCACCCGGGTGAACAGCGCCAGCTCCATCAGCGCGATGGTGAGCGCGGGCAGGAACGCGTGGTAGAGGTTGTCGAGCGGATTCTCCGCGAAGCGCACCCACTGAGCTCGCGGGAACCAGCCCAGACCGTTGGCGAAGACCGCGATCAGCAGCAGGCCACCGAGGAACGACGGCACCGACAGGATCGCGAACATGGACGCGCCGATCGCCCGGTCGACCAGGCCGCCCTCGTGCGAGGCGCTCCACATCGCCAGCGGGATCGCGAGCAGCAGCGCCATCAGCAGGCCCAGCGCGGCGAGCTCCACGCTGACGGGCAGCGCCGCGAGGACCCGATCGATCACCTCGTTCTCCGGCGGGACCAGGGACTGGCCGAGGTCACCCTGCAGCGCACTGCCGAGCCACTCGAGGTAGCGGGCGAAGACGTTGCTGTCCAGGCCGAGCTCGGTGCGGACGGCGGCGTACTCCTGCGGGGTGTGCCCCTCGCCGAGGATCGCCACGGCGGGGTCGCCCGGCATCAGCGCGACCATCATGAACACACCGAAGCTGACGAGCAGCAGGACGGCGACCAGCTCGCCGGCCCGGATCAGGAGGCGGCGTGTCATCGGGCCGTCCCCGGCCCGGCATGTCGCGCAACGAACGCCATCAGGTCGCATCCCTTCAGATGGGTGTCGGGGTCACTTCCCCGGAACAGGTCGCAGCGTAGGGCGGCGGATGTGATGGGCGACACACCACTTCCCGCTGACCGGAAGCACGTGCTCGGCCGCCTTCGGACGGTCACCGCGGACGGGCCAGATGGGTGTCGATGAACAGCGCTTCGGCCCGGACCAGGACCACGTCGCCGGCGGTGATGGAGCCGCCGGACCAGATCTTGCGGCCCTCGACGCGGTCCTGCCAGCCGCGTACGACGAGGTCGGTGTGCAGCGGCACCGGCTTCTCGTAGCGCACCGTCAGCGTGCCGGTCATGCCGGACGTACCGGCGTGCGCGTTCGCCACGCCGAGGGTGTGGTCGAGGAGCAGAGCGCTGATGCCGCCGTGTACGCATCCGGGCGGCCCTTGATACGGGATGCCGAGGTTCACGGTGCCGGCGACGGAGCCGTCCGGCTCCGCGGCGAGCACGAGCGGTGGGGCGACGGCGTTTTCCGGTCCGGTCACCGGGTCGTGCCGGGTCACTCCCTCCCCTGACCACATGTCGATCATCCGTTCGGCGAGCTCGGGGGCGAGGTTCTCGACCTCGAGCGCCATCGCGGTCAGGCGCCGGGAGAGGTCGTCGAGATCGAGGTCGACCCGACCACCTGCGGCAAGGAGTGCGGCCGAGAGGCGTCGTACGGCAGCCACGGCCGTGTCGATGCCCGAGTCGTCGGGCACCGCGGTGAGCGCGAACGGCGTCATCGGCTCACCCCCACGGTCCCGTGGGTGAGCACCGGTTGCCCCTCACGCTCCGGGCAGCTCGCCGAGAACACGAGGCGGTCGTCGTCGCTCCAGACCGAGGTGCGGATCGTCTCGCCGGGAACCAGGGTCCCGGCGAACCGGACGGAGATGTCCCGCAGGCGCGTGGCGTCACCTCCGAGCGGGCCGTCGACGAGGGACTTGGCGACGATGCCGTACGACGCGAGGCCGTGCAGGATCGGCCGGTCGAAGCCGGCGGACGCGGCGAACGCCGGCTCGATGTGCAGCGGGTTGAGGTCGCCGTTGAGCCGGTAGAGCAGTGCCTGCCCGGGTGAGGTGGGGCTCTCGATCACGTGGTCGGGGGCCCGGCCGGGCCTGTCCCAGGTGGTGTCGGGACCGGGTTCGCCACCGAACCCACCCTCGCCGCGCGCCCAGACCTGCATCCGCGCAGTCCACAGCGGTCCGTCCGCGTCGGCCACGCTGTGCTCGAGGACGATGACAGCCGCCTTGCCCTTGTCCCAGACATCGGCGACCCGGGTGCTCAGCTCGGCGGTGCCTGCCGCGGGGAGCGGCCGGTGCACGGTGAGTCCCTGCCCGCCGTGCAGGATCCGGCGAAGGTCTACGTCGATGCCCGGCACCCGCATCGCGGACGCGGACGCCTCGTCGCCGGCCGAGATGGTCCGGCCCGCCACGACCGCGAAGGTCGGCAGCACCTGGAGGTCACGCTCGTAGGTGTAGGCCAGCTCCGGGTCGACCGCGGCGTCCCGGCCGGCACCGAGGGACAGGTGGTAGAGCAGCACGTCGCGCCGGGTCCACGAGATCGTGCGTACGGCGGGCGGCGCGGCGAGCGCGGTGGTGAGGTCGATCGGCATCGGTCGCGGCCCCCGATCAGTAGTGGTCGGCCGGGCGCAGGGTCGCCTCGGCGCCGCCGTCGACGTAGACGACCTGCCCGGTCACGTGGCTGTTCGCCTCGCTCACCAGCCAGGCCAGCAGCTCGGCGGGCGCCTCGGGCGGGGCGTACCCGTTGAGCGGCATCGGCACCGCGGCGTCCATCACCGCGCGCATCTTGGGGTCGTCCATCAGGCCTGCGCTCATCGGGGTGAGGACGACCCCCGGCGCGACCACGTTGAGCGGGACGCCGGCATCGGCCCAGCCGGGCGAGACGCAGGTGGTGCGTGCCCAGCGGGCGAGCGCCGACTTGGTCGAGGGGTAGATCAGCGTCGGCGTGCCCTGCTCGACCAGCAGGGCGGCGCGCGCGGTGGCGTCCGTCGTACGGCCCGCGAGGCACAGGTCGACGAGCTCGGCGTCGTTCGGCTGAGTGCCTGAGATCGAACCCACCACCGCCACCCGACCCGCCTCGGCGGCGGCGAGGGCAGGCTGGAGACCGGCGGCCAGCTCGACCGTGCCGAAGTAGTTGACCTCGACCATGAGGGGGCTGGGGACCGAGGTGCCGGCGCAGGTCACCAGGCCGTCGAGCACCCCACCACATCGTTCGGTGACGGCCGCGACGGCCTCCGCGCGCCCCTCGGGCGTGGCCAGGTCCGCGACCACCATGGCGTCGACCCGGTCGACGGTGATGACGCGGTCACCACGGGCCTCGAGAGACTTCACGAGTGCGGCGCCGATCCCGGATGCGGAGCCGGTGACGGCAGTGGTACGAGGCATGGACTTCCTCCGTTGCTGGGTGTGAGCTGGGCTGTCGGCTGTGCTGGACGGTCAGATGTGCGAGCCACCGTCGACCCGCAGGTCGACGCCGGTGAGGTAGGACGCATCGGGTGAGGCGGCGAAGGCGATCGCGCCCGCGATCTGCTCGGGCCGAGCCGCCCCCAGGGGCGACCGGATCCGGTCGAAGGCGCTGAGGTCGATCCCGGGCTGCATCGCGACGGTCCGCGTGAGCGGGGTGTCGACGGTCCCCGGGGAGATCGGCACCACCCGGATCCCCCGCCCGACCAGCTCTGCGGCCAGGCTGAGCGAGAAGCCGAGGACGGCGCCCTTCGAGGCCGAGTAGGCCGACATGTAGGGACTGCCGTGGGCAGCGGAGGTCGAGGCGACGTTGACGATCACCCCCGCGCCGTCGGGGAGAAGGGGTACGACCTCGCGGCAGAAGACGGCCGTGCCGACGAGGTTGATCTCGTACAGGTCGCGCAGGTCGGCGACCGACAGCGACGCGATCGGCGTGGTCCGGTGCGTGCCGGCCACGTTGACCAGCACCTCGACGCTGCCGAGATCGGTGCGCGCCGCGGCGACGGCCGCAACGACCGCCTCCTCGTCCGTCACGTCGACGACCGAGGTCGCCACGCGACCGATCCCGAACGCCGCGGCCCTGGTGTCGGCCAGCCCGGCGGCGTCGCGGTCGACGGCGAACACCGCCGCGCCCTCGGACACGAGCCGGACGACCGTGGCTCGGCCGATGCCCGACGCAGCGCCGGTGACGATGACGTTGGTCCCGCTGAACCTCTGCATGGCGCGAGGCTAGGGACGATCACGACCTCGGGTCGCCGTGATCACCGGTCAGCGGGAGTCGGGCTCCAGGGGCCGGAGCAGCAACGCGCAGGCGGCACGGATGTCGTCCTCGGCCTGGCCCATCGAGAAGCGACCGTTGAGCAGGGAGACGAGCGTTCCGAACCAGCAGGAGACGATCAGACGGATCTGCCGTGCGGTGTCGGGCGTGGCCTCGGCGATGCCGGCAGCGTGCTGGACGATCCGGGTGAACCGCTCGTCGTCGAGCGCCGAGTCGCGGCTCCCCATGGCGTACGACATGCTGTTTCCCTGGATCATCGCCAGCGCGAGCTTCGGCGTCCGAGACATCTCGCGGCTCATCCGGATCAGCAGGTCGGCGACACCGCCCGCGGGGTCGTCGACCGTCGGCGTCTCCTCGAGCTCGTAGGCACCGACGCGCCACCGCATCACCGAGGTGAACAGGTGGACCTTGGAGGGGAAGTAGCGGTAGAGCGTCGCGATCGCGACGTTCGCCTCCTTCGCCACGTCGTTCATCTGGACGTGGTCGAAGCCGTGCTCGGCACCCAGGTGGGCGGCCGCACGCAGGATGCGCCGGTGACGGTCCTTCTGCTCGGTCGAGCTCGGCTTGGCCGCAGGCCTACCTTCGGCGATCCGTGGCAAAGCAGGCTCCCTCCGATGGCGACCGCGACGTGTCCATGGTCTGCTCCGACGACGTCGATCCGACTGCATGTTACCGGTCAGTGGAATCGACGCCCCGGGACCGCTGGGCGTTGACCGACACTGCGAGGACCCAGAAATCCCGCGCCCGGCGCACGCCTGCCGACGCGCCGAGCTCGAGGAGAGCAGATGACCACAGTCGGAGACGAGGTCCGCCACATCGAGTCCGGGCCGCCCCCCACCCGGTTCGCCCGGGGCTGGCATTGTCTGGGGCTGGCACGTGACTTCGAGGACGGCACCCCACACCAGGTCAACGCATTCGGCCAGAAGCTCGTCGTCTTCACCGGCGAGGACGGGGCCGTCAACGTCCTCGACGGCTACTGCCGCCACATGGGCGGCGACCTGTCACAGGGCACGGTCAAGGGCAACGAGATCGCCTGCCCGTTCCACGACTGGCGCTGGGGCGGTGACGGCCGCTGCAAGCAGATCCCGTACGCCCGCCGCGTTCCGCTGCGCGCCCGGACCGCCGCCTGGCCGACGATGATCCAGGACGGCATGCTCTTCGTCTGGAACGACCCGGAGGGGAACCCGCCCACCGAGGACGCGGTGATCCCGCGCATCCCGGGCTACGACAACCCCGAGTGGACGGACTGGGTCTGGTACACCACGACGATCGAGGGCTCCAACTGCCGCGAGATCGTCGACAACGTCGTGGACATGGCGCACTTCTTCTACGTGCACTTCACCTTCCCGACGTACTTCAAGAACATCTTCGAGGGCACGGTCGCCACCCAGCTGATGACCGGCCAGGGACGCGAGGACATCGCCCGGCCGCAGAACAGCGGCAACGGCCCGAAGAGCACCGGGACGACGTCCACGGCTGCCTACTACGGCCCGTCGTTCATGATCGACGACGTCACCTACCACTACAGCGACGGCAACGACATGCCGACGACGCTGATCAACTGCCACTACCCGATCGACGAGAACTCGTTCGTGCTGCAGTACGGGATCATGACGAAGAAGCCGGCCGGGGTCGATGACGAGGCGGCGACCGCCACCGCGCGCAAGCTGGGCGACTTCATCCGGATCGGCTTCGAGCAGGACGTCCAGATCTGGCGCAACAAGGCGCGGATCGAGAACCCGCTGCTGTGCGAGGAGGACGGCCCGGTCTACCAGCTGCGCCGCTGGTACCAGCAGTTCTACGTCGACATCGCCGACATCGCCCCCGAGATGACGGAGCGCTTCGAGTTCGAGATCGACACGACCAAACCCAACGAGGCCTGGCGGGCCGAGGTCGAGGCCAACATCGCCCAGCGGGCGGCCGCCTCCGGCCAGCCGGTGTGATGGCCGTCCGGCCCGACGTCCGCCCCGATGTCCGGCTCGACGACGCCCCCATGCAGCCCGTGACCTGCGGGACCTGCGAGGGGCACGTCCAGGTCCGGAAGAGCTCGTGGGACCAGACCAGCATCCAGTGGAGCGAGGCCGCCCTCGCGGCCTGCGTGGAGCGGCGTGCCTCGTCCCCACGACCCGGCCCCAACGGGGCGACGTTCACGGGATGCGCCGCCCTTCGGGACGCGATCCGGGAGGCGGCCGTACGCGGCGACCTCACGGTCATCGACGACACCCCGCTCAAGACCAACCCCGCAGCGCATCACGACACGGAGGTGAACGCCTGATGGGCGTCGACCTGAAACGCCACGGCCCCTGGGCCGTCATCGCCGGCGGCTCGGAAGGAGTCGGTACGTCCTTCGCCCGGCAGCTCGCCGAGGCCGGTCTCGACCTGGTCCTGCTGGCCCGCAAGCCCGGCCCCCTGGAGGAGACCGCGGCCGCCTGCCGTGAGCTCGGTGCCGAGGTCCGCACGCTGGCGGTGGATCTGACCGACGCCGACGCGACCAAGCGGATCGCCGAGGTCACCGACGACATCGAGGTCGGCCTGCTCGTCTTCAACGCCGGCGCCAACACCTACGGCCACGAGTTCGTCACCGGCGACCTCGACCGGTTCCAGGGTGTCATCGACCTCAACATCACCGCGCAGCTCGCCCTGGTGCAGCTGTTCGGTGCGCCGATGCGCGAACGGCGCCGTGGCGGCATCCTGCTGGTCGGCTCGCTCGCCGGTTACATGGGCTCCGCCCAGATCAGCATCTATGCCGCGGTGAAGTCGTTCTGCCGGGTCTTCGCCGAGAGTCTGTGGCTGGAGATGCAGGACTACGACGTCGACGTCCTCGAGTTCGTCCTCGGCGTCACCCGCACACCGGCGATGGAGCGAGCCGGCCTCAACTTCGACGTCCCCGGCATGCACGTCTCCGAGCCCGACGACGTCGCCCGCCAGGCCCTGTCGCTGCTCCAGGACGGTCCCGTCCAGGTCGCGGAGGGCAACCAGAAGGTCGCCGAGATCCGCAGCGGCCACGACCGCTCGGCCCTGGTGCGGGACGCCCTGGAGAAGTCGAAGAGGCTGCTCCCACCGTCGAGCACCTGAAGCATCGGGATACGACGAGAGCGGCGGGGATCCGATCCGGATCCCCGCC
>NZ_JBHWLY010000090.1:0-23535 GCF_042730435.1 Nocardioides sp. NPDC059952
GTACGTGACGCCTCGGCGCTCGGTGGCGGCCAGTAGCCTCCTCGCATGCGCAACGGTCGGATCATCCTGCTCAACGGGGCATCCAGCTCGGGCAAGAGCAGCATCGGGCGGGAGCTGCTGGCGCTGCTGGAGGATCCGTGGTTCCTGGTGCCGGTCGACGGGATCAGCGGGATGCGGTCGACGGTGCATACCCGCGAGCTCGACGAGGACGGGATCGCCGAGATGCTGCGGCGGACCCGCCTGGGCTATCACCGGGCCGTCGCGGCCCTGGCCTCGGTCGGCAACGACGTGATCATGGACTACCCGCTCAGCGAGACCTGGCGCCTCGAGGACCTGCTCGAGGTGCTCGACGGCTACGACGTCACGCTCATCGAGGTCTGGTGCTCGCCCGAGGAGCTCGAACGGCGTGAAGCCGCCCGCGGTGACCGCCCGGCGGGCCTCGCTCGCTCGCAGACCCTGGTCTACTCCCATGCGTACGACCTCCGCGTCGACTCCACCACCGCGACCCCGGCAGCGTGCGCGAAGGAGATCGCCGAGGCCCTTCCCGCCATCGCCGCGCCCAAGGTCTTCGACCGCCTTCGCACCGAATAGGCGCCCCCGTCGGCCGACGTGGCCGCCCGCTCGTGGGCGGGGTTGGCAGGGATGAGAAAATGATTCCCGACATGTCTGAAACGAAGCTTCCCCGCCCCGGTCAGGCCACCCTCGCCGGGTGGCTCATCGTGCTCGGCTCACTGCTCACCGTGGTGACGGCCTGGGACCAGATCGCCGGGCTGCGCAGCCTGGACACCCGGGAGCGGGTGGAGGAGCTGCTGGCCGAGCCGCCACTCGCCGGCTCGGGGATCGGTCTCGACAACATCCTCGGCCTCATGCACGTGATGGCGCTGGTCACCGGCGCCATGGCGGCAGCGGCGGTGATCCTCGGCTGGCATGTGCTGCAGCGCAGCAAGCAGGCCCGGCTCGCGCTCACGGTGATCGCGGCGCCGCTCTTCTTGGCCGGGATGTTCGGCGGAGGGTTCTGGTCCACGCTGGCCGCCGTGGCCGTCGTACTCCTGTGGATGTCGCCCACCCGCGACTGGTTCGACGGCGTCTCGCCGACCAAGCGGGAGGCGATCGAGGCCGGCGACCCCGACCAGGAGTCGTACGTCGCTCCGGCTCCGCCGGAGACCCCGACCGCCCCGACCACCGCGACCGGCTCGACCTCCGGACCGGCTCGGCTCTCCCAGCAGCAGCCGCCGCCGTGGACCGGCTCGGTCGCCCAGACCACCAAGGCGGCGCCCAAGCGGCGCCCCGGCGGAGTGATGGCGGCGGCGGTGCTCACCTGGATCGGCTCCGGGCTGACCGCGCTGATGATGCTCGCCTCGGCGGCGACGGCGACCGCCAACCCTGACCTGATCCTCGAGCAGGTGCGCAAGCAGGCGGAGAGCGAACCGGCGATGCGTGAGGCGGCGCAGCTCTACACCACCGACATCATCGTGGCCTCGGTCTGGATCATGGCCGTGCTGGTGGCGCTCGTCTGCGTCGCCGCCGGGGTGTTCGCCGCCTTCGCGATCCGCCGCCACTCCTGGGCGCGGGTCGCGCTGATGATCTCGGCCGGCATCTCGGCGCTCTCGCTGCTCCTCTTCGCGCTCGCCTTCCCGCCGGCGGTGGTCCTCTTCGGTGCCGCAGTCGCGACCTTCTCGTTCCTGCTGCGACCCGAGGTCGCCGCGTGGTTCCGCAACCGTTGACCCTGACTGCCGGATAGGCTCCGCGGCATGTCAGATCAGTTCGGCTCCTTCGACAACCCCTACGGCGGCAAGCCGCCGTTCGAGGGGCAGGAGCCGCCGCCCCCGACGCCGTACGCGACCCCCCAGCCGTACGCCGCGCCGCAGCCGACGCAGCCGCAGCAGCCCCAGGGATGGGGCCAGGTGCCCCCGGCCTATGGCCAGTACGCGATGGGGCAGCAGCAGCCCCCGGCGTACCTCCGCCCTCACTATCCGCAGCCCGATCCCGATGCCCGTCCGGGAACGGTGGTCGCGGCGTCGATCATGACGATCGTGGGGTCGGTGATCGCCCTGCTGATCTCGGTGTTCATGGTGCCCGCGGGGATCGCCGACTACAACGACCCGACGTCCTCGGACAAGGGCGTGACGCTGGCGATGATCATCTGGTTCGCCGTCTGCGGCGTGCTGAGCCTGATCGCGATCCCGCTCGGGATCATGGTGCTGTTCCGCTCCAAGGTGGCCCGGATCCTGCTCACCGTGGTCGGTTCGATCGCCGCGCTGCTCTCGCTCTTCGTGGTGCTCTATCCGGCGCTGATCATCGCCGCGGTGGTGATGCTGTACGCAGGCAGGGCAGGCAACTGGTTCGCCCGGAGGAAGCCCTTCGACCCGTTGCAGCCGCCGGCGGTGCCGGGCATGACACCGCCGACCCACCAGCAGTTCTAGACCTAGGACACGAGCGAGTCGTCCTTGGCCCCGTTGTCGGAGCCGCGGACGATCTTGTAGATGCGCAGGCCGATCCAGGCCACCACGGCGACGGCCACGACCACGATGACGACGTTCTGGAAGCGGCCGACGATCGGCTCGACCTTCTCCCAGTTGTCGCCCAGCTGGTAGCCGGCGACCACGAAGATGGTGTTCCAGATCGCGGAGCCGACGGTGGTGAGGAGCAGGAACTTCCAGATCGGCATCCGGGTGACCCCGGCGGGCACCGAGATCAGCGACCGGAAGATCGGGATGAAGCGGCCGAAGAAGACCGTCCAGGCGCCGTACTTCTCGAAGAACGCCTCGGTCTTCTCCAGGTCGGAGGTCTTGATCAGCGGCAGCTTCTCGCCGATCCAGTAGACCCGCTCCCGGCCGATCAGCGCCCCGATGAGGTAGAGCGCGAGCGCGCCGACGACCGAGCCGAGGGTGGTCCAGATCAGCGCCTCGGCGATCGTGAACCGGCCCTGGGCGGCGGTGAAGCCGGCCAGGGGCAGGATGATCTCGGAGGGCAGCGGCGGGAAGAGGTTCTCCAGCGCGATGCCGAGCCCCGCACCCACCGGGCCGAGCTTGTCCATCAGGTCGACCGCCCAGCCGGCGACGCCGGTGAGCTCCTCGGGCTGCGTGGCGGTGAGGATCATGAGGCTCTCTTCGAAGGTGATGGGGTGGGCGGTGGCGGGCGAAGCCTAGCGACCCTGGTTGTGGATGCCCTATGAGGCCGCGCTGACCGCGTCCAGCTCGGCGCGGGTCAGCACGGACCGGATCTCCAGCGAGACATCGCGCAGGGACTCACCGGGCTCGGGCGAACGGTCGATCGCACACACGACAGTGTCCACGATCGCACCAAGCGGACGCAGCGCGTTGACGGCGTCGCGTACGGCACCACCGGAGGTGATCACGTCCTCGATCAGCGTCACCCGCTTCCCGTCGAAGGAGGGACCCTCGGCGAGCTTGGCGGTGCCGTACTCCTTCGCCTTCTTCCGGATGAAGATCGCCGGGATGCCCGTCTTGGCCGACACCATGGTCACGATCGGGATGCCGCCGAGCTCGAGGCCGCCGAGCAGCTCGGTGCCCTCCGGCAGCAGCTCGACCATTCGCGCCGCGACCCGGTCCAGGAGCGCGGGGTCGGCCTCGAAGAGGTACTTGTCGAAGTAGGTGTCGCTGACCTGCCCCGAGCGGAGCGTGAACTCCCCGTGCAGGCGGCAGGTGGCATCGATGTCGGCGGCGAGGGCAGCGTCAGTTGTCACGATCAATAGCCTAAGTCTTATGACTGCGCGACGACTCCACGGCATCCCGCCGACGATCTTCTCCGAGATGTCGGCCCTGGCCGTCGCCACCGGCGCGGTCAACCTCGGCCAGGGGTTCCCGGACGTGGACGGCCCCGAGGAGATCATCAAGGAGGCCGTGGCCGCGCTGGAGAGCGGACGGAACCAGTACGCCCCGGGCCCGGGCATCCCGGCGTTGCGCGAGGCAGTCGCCGCGCACCAGCTACGCCACTACGGCCTGACCTTCGACCCGGCGCGCGAGGTCGCGGTGACCACCGGCGCGACCGAGGGGATCGCGGCGGCGATCCTTGCGCTGGTGGACCCGGGTGACGAGGTGATCCTCGTCGAGCCCTACTACGACAGCTACCCGGCCATGGTGCAGTTCGCAGGCGGCGTACGTCGCCCGGTGACGCTCAGCCTGGACCCGGACGCGCCCGGTGGGAGACTGCCGCGCGCGGCGCTGGAGGCGGCGGTCTCCGAGAAGACCAAGGTCCTTCTCCTCAACTCCCCGCACAACCCGACCGGCACCGTGCTCACCCGCGAGGAGCTCGAGACGGTCGCCGGGTTCGCGCGGGACCACGACCTGACGGTGGTCTCGGACGAGGTCTACGAGCACCTGACGTTCGACGGTGTGGAGCATGTCCCGATCGCCACGCTCGAGGGGATGCGCGAGCGCACCCTGACCCTGTCGAGCATCGGCAAGTCGTTCTCCTTCACCGGCTGGAAGGTCGGCTGGGCGACCGGTCCTGAGCACCTGGTCCAGGCGCTGCTCGGTGCCAAGCAGTGGCTGACGTTCACCTCCGGTGCCCCGCTGCAGCCCGCCGCGGCGTACGCGCTCGAGCATCTCGACCACTGGCCCCGCGAGCTCGCCCGAGACCTGCAGGGGCGACGCGACCTGCTCTGTGACGGTCTGAAGGAGATCGGGCTGGATGTGACGATCCCGGAGGGCACCTACTTCGCCGTCTCCGACATCGAGGACCTCGGCTGGGCCGACGGACTCGAGTTCTGCCGGTCGCTGCCCGAGCGGGCCGGGGTGGTGGCCATCCCGCTGCAGGGCTTCTACGACACGGCCGCGGGGAAGCATCTGGTCCGCTGGACCTTCACCAAGCAGCGCGAAGTGATCGAGGAGGCCCTGGAGCGACTCGGTGAGGGGCGTCTGAAACGCTAGTGGTCCGCCCGGCGGTCGACCCGGCGGTCGCTCTCGTCGTTCGCGGGGGTGCGCGGTCGGACCGCCATACCCATGACGTCGCGGTCCGGGTGGCCGTCGTGGTCGAGATCGGCGGCCAGCCGCGAGGACGTACGCCGACGGCGCCACCACTCCACCATCGCGGGTGCGAACGCGAGCGCGAAGAGCAGCAGGATCAGGTAGTCGATGTTGTCGGCCAGCCAGGGCCAGCGGGACCCGACGAAGAAGCCGAACAGCGTCACCACGAGCACCCACAGCACGCCGCCGACGAGGCTCCAGAAGTAGAACCGCCGCCGGTCCATATGGGTGACTCCGGCGACGACGGTGACATAGGTGCGTACGAAGGCGATGAACCGGCCGATCACCAACGCCTTGTTGCCGTGCTTGTCGAAGAACTCACGGGTCTGGTCGAAATGGCGCTTTTTGATGAACCGGCCGTCGCGTTCGTAGAGCCGCGGGCCGATCTTTCGGCCGATCTCGTAGCCGGTCACGTTGCCGGCGAAAGCCGCCGCGACGAAGAAGAGCATCGCGATGACGATCTCGACGCCGGGTGGGCCGGGGAAGATGTCGATCTTGCCGGTCGCGATGAAGATCCCGAGCGCGATCAGCAGGCTGTCACCGGGCAGGAACGGGAAGAAGAGGCCGCACTCGATGAAGATGATGATCAGACTGATCCAGAAGAGCGGCTCGCCGAAAGTGGCCAGCAGAAAATCCGGACTCATCCATTCCAAACCGGCCAGCATCGGCGCAAAATTCCCCGCACCTGTCACGGCCCCTACGGTACCCATAGGTAACAACTCTTGTTGTCGAATATTGTTATCGGCCGATGAACGAGACACGACCGTCCGAGGCTGAATCCCGAGCGCCGTACGACCCGATGCCCCATGGGCAGCCGGAGGTCGGCCTGGGTCCGTGGCAAGGCGAATGGCCCGAGGGGGACCACTGGGATCCCGAGCTGCTGGCCAACGGCGACCGCCGCAACGTGGTCGACCGTTACCGCTACTGGACGCTGGAGGCGATCGTCGCCGACCTCGACCAGCGCCGCCACGGCTTCCATGTCGCCATCGAGAACTGGCAGCACGACTTCAACATCGGCACCATCGTCCGCACCGCCAACGCCTTCCTCGCCGCCGAGGTGCACATCGTCGGCAACCGCCGCTGGAACCGCCGTGGTGCGATGGTCACCGACCGCTACCAGCACGTCCATCACCACCCCGATGTGCCCGCGCTGGCCGCCTACCTGCACGAACGGGACGTACGCCTCCTCGGCATCGACAACCTGCCCGGCTCGCTCCACCTGGAGACGATGTCGCTTCCCCGGAAGGTCTGCTTCCTGTTCGGGCAGGAGGGTCCTGGTCTGTCCGAACAGGCCCGGGAGAGCGTCGACGGGACCTTCTCGATCGCCCAGTTCGGCTCGACGCGGTCGATCAACGCCTCCGCGGCCGCGGCGATCGCGATGCACTCCTGGGTCGTCCAGCACGCCGACCTGGGCTCGGACGAGGCCTGGCGCGGCTGAGAGACGAACGATCCCCCGGGCGCACAGCCCGGGGGATCGGAGAAGCAGCTGGAGTCAGCGGATCAGTTGGTGTTCCGCTCGTAGCAGACGACCGTGTGGTCGCCGGTCTGCCACTCGTACCTGCTCACGACGCTGTACGCCCTCGTCCTGGCCGGGCAGTTCTTCGCGACGGCGTTCTGGATGGAGGTCGTGCTCGGGTAGGTCGTACCGGCCTTCTTGAAGGCCGAGATCGACTTGTAGGTGTGCCCGCTCAGGCAGGAGTACGGCCCGGCGAACTTCGCGCTCATGCAGCCGCGGGTGCGCTGGGTCAGCGCGATGCCCTCGAGGAACTTCGCCCGGTTGGTCGGCAGGTTCTTCAGCGAGTCCTTGCCGGGGAGGACGACGTCGCAGCGGAACCAGCGCTGGCCGGCCTTGAACTGCTCGGCGGTGGGCACGTAGAACGAGGTGGTGTACGCGGACTGGTTCCGCTTCGAGGCGGTGCTGCCGAGCTTCGTGCTGAGCGCGCGCACGCACGTCTTGACCATGTGGGAGTAGTTGGCCTCGCGGGTGAGTGAGGCCTCGGTGCGGGTCGTACCCGACACCAGGGTGCCCAGCGCGATGGTCTTCGCGGTGTGGGCCGAGCTGCACGAGACCTTCTTGCCGGTCTGGGACCAGGCGCCGTAGGCGGTCCAGCCGTAGTTGTAGCAGGTGCCGACCGTGGGCTTGGGCGGCACTGCCGCGTCGGCCTTGGTGGCGGTGAGTCCGATGAGGGAGAAGACGCCGATGACGAGCCCGAGGATGAGGGCAGCCGTCACGGGCTTCTGCGCAGGCGCGAGCGCGCCGGCACGAAGACGAGACATGATCGTGCTTTCGAATAAGTGGGATGTGGCGGGCTGAATCATCGCAGCGCGATGCTGGGCGGGGCATAGTCAATTCGGGTGGTTGTAAAGCGGTTACGCCCCGGTGTCCTCCGCGAAAACAGGATCCGCTAAAGTTAACCCCGGGTCGCCCGGATGTGCCCCCTTTCAGGGTGCGTGGCCTCGGGGCCGGGCGGCAGCGGGGGCTCTTTCAGGGCCTCGCGATCCGGTAGCGGATCTGCACCTGCTCGCCGGTCTGCAGGACGTCGATGACGCTCATCCGTTTGCTGGTGATGCGGCGGGGGAGCAGTGGCGCTCCGGCGCCGAGGGTGACCGGGCAGATCCCCGCGACCACCTCGTCGAGCAGGCCGGCATCGTCGAACTGGCCGACCAGGTCGCCACCGCCCACGAGCCAGATCCCGCCGTCGACGGTGGCCGCGATCTCGTCGTAGACGGGCCTCACGTCGCCCTGGACGAAGCGAAGCTGCGTGCCTTGGACCTCCGGCAGGTCGGTCGCGTGCGTGAAGACCCAGACCGGCCGCTCGCCGTAGTACTCCCGCCACTTCTCCGGCCCGGTCAGCATCTCCGGATCGTGGTCGATCATCCAGCGGTACGTCGTGCCGCCCATCACCAGCGCCGCCGACTCCGCCATCAGCCGCTCCCAGGAGCTCTCGTCGTCGCCGTGCGGCGTCTCGAAGAGCCACTCCAGCGAGCTGTTCTCATCGGCGATGTAGCCGTCCAGCGAGGTTGCGGTGAAGTAGGTGACCTTGGGCATGCCCCTGACGCTAGGCCCGCCAGGGGCATGCCCGCCCGACCGTTCTTGCTCCATCCCCTACGTCCGGGAGGCGTCCCCCGACTCCAGGCAGGCACGCAGCCCGGTCAGACCGCGGGAGGAGTGACTCTTCACGGTCCCCTCGCTGATCCGCAGCTCCCGCGCGGTCTCGGCGACCGACAGCTGCAGCCAGTGACGTAGGACGACCACCTTGCGCTGCATCTCCGGCAGCGCCTGGAGCGCGTCGAAGAGCTCGGACCGCTCCTCGACCTGCTCCGCGGGACCCGGTCGCTCGGGCAGATCGCCCGACCGCTCCCGCCTCCACCACGGCCGCCGGGTCTGGTCGATGTGGGCGCGGACCAGGATCGTCCGAACGTACGCCTCCTCCGACCCGGGCTCGACCCGGCGCCAGGCCGCGTAGAGCTTCAGCAGAGCGGTCTGGACGAGATCGTCGGCCCGGTGCCAGTCGCCGCACAGCGCATAGGCGGTGCGCAGCAGGTGCGGGCGTCGCGTCACGACGAACCCGGAGAACTCCTCATCGTGTGTGTTCACGGGAACAACGACCCCCCGCCCGACTCTTCGTCGGTCTCGGTGGCCCTGACGATGGCCAGGACGTCCTCCAGAGAACGTGGGCTGCGGTCCTCGGACCGACGTTCGTCCGCCACCTCGACGGTGTAGACGAGCGTGAGGCCGTCCTTCTCGCGAGCGATGGCGACCTTTTCCTTCCCCTTGATGGTGATCCGAGCGGCGGCGGACCGGGTGGCGCCTTCGGCGAACTTGTCTCCGAGATCTGGGTTGGCAACCTGCTCGAGGATCGTCACGCGGTCCTCGGCCGGGACCAGCTCCGACCCGTCCCCGAACTCGACCGCCTCGGAGAGGCCCGCGCTGTAGCCGCCGGGTGACGCGGCCAGGTCCGCTTCGATCTGCTTGTTCCGGTGAGCGATGTATCCCTCGATGGTCTGCCCCGACGCGGCGTACGCCACCCCGTAGCCTTCACCGCCGCCACCGGCCGCTGGCCGGTCACCGGTGAAGAGGATCCATACCTCCATGCCCTCGCGCTCCGCGACGGCTGCCTCCGAGTCCCAGGGCAGGTCATAGCCGAGTGGGTTGTCGATCTCGCGCGTGACGGTCCAGCCGTCGCCGACCCGGATCGACCCGCCGACCGACCATCTGGGCTCGACGTGGTGTGCGGCCACGTCCTCGGCCCATTCGCTGAGATTCTTCCCCTCGGTCCGAGACGCGTCGGCGTAGGAGATCTCGGTCGGGTTCATGAAGTTCGCGTAGACCGTCTTCTCCCCGTTGGTCGCGGCGAGGAACAGCTGGGAATAGTCGCTTCCGAGGAGTCGGCGGATCTCCTTGCGGTCGATCCGGCCGGCCTCCTCCCAGCCGTCCTGGAAGGTGATCTCCTTCGTGTCGAAGTCGTACCTGAGTGGGGAGGCGTCGCTCAGCGGGGGCTGTGTCGGGTAGGAGGCGATCGCCTCGTCGGCCTCAGACTGCGTCGCGATCGGCGGTTCCGGGGTGGCGCTCTCACGCGAGGGGTCGACGACCGCGCCGATCCCGATCACGGCGGCCACCGCGAAGGCGGTGCCGGCGACGACGGCGAGCCGCCGGCGGCGTACGAGCTTCTTCCCGTCGGCCACGAGCGCGGCCGGGTCGGGGTGTGTGGGCGGGGGTTGGGGAATCGCCCGTTCCAGGGTTTCCTGCCAGTCCATGATGCCTCCAAGATCAGTCTCACCCGTGGATACGGATCTGGTGGCAGATCGGTTGTCCTGCTTGATCGATCCAACACCGAGCGTTGGTAACGGGTAGTCGGGGGCGCATTACGCTGGCCACCAGCGCCCGGTCGACAACGGATCTTCAAGGAGACCCCCAGATGCCCATCGCCACCCCCGAGAAGTACGCCGAGATGCTCGCGACCGCGAAGGAGAAGGGTTTCGCCTTCCCGGCGATCAACGTCTCCTCGTCGCAGACGCTCAACGCGGCACTGGCCGGCTTCGCGGAGGCCGGCTCGGACGGCATCATCCAGATCTCCACGGGCGGCGCGGAGTACCTCTCCGGCCCCACGGTCAAGAACATGGTGACCGGTTCGGTGGCCTTCGCCGCGTACGCGACCGAGGTCGCCAGGTCCTACGACATCAACATTGCGCTGCACACCGACCACTGCCCCAAGGACAAGCTCGACGGTTTCGTACGCCCTCTGCTCGAGCTCTCCGCCGAGCGCGTCCAGCGCGGTGAGGCCCCGCTGTTCCAGTCGCACATGTGGGACGGCTCGGCGGTGCCGCTGGAGGAGAACCTGCAGATCGCCTCGGAGCTGCTCGCGGTCGCCAAGGCCGCCCACATCGTCCTCGAGATCGAGGTCGGCGTGGTCGGTGGCGAGGAGGACGGCATCGTCGGAGCGATCGACGACAAGCTCTACTCGACCCCCGAGGACGCCATCGCGACCGCCGACGCGCTGGGCGTCGAGGGCTACCTGACCGCGCTCACCTTCGGCAACGTGCACGGCGTCTACAAGCCGGGCAACGTCAAGCTCCGTCCCTCGATCCTGCGCGACGCCCAGGACGCGGTCGTCGCCAAGCTCGGCCTGCCCGCCGGCTCGAAGCCGTTCGACCTCGTCTTCCACGGCGGCTCCGGCTCGAGCGCCGAGGAGATCGCCGAGGCGGTCTCCTACGGGGTGGTCAAGATGAACATCGACACCGACACCCAGTACGCCTACACCCGCCCGGTCGCCGGCCACATGCTCGCCAACTACGACGGCGTTCTGAAGGTCGACGGCGAGGTCGGAAACAAGAAGCAGTACGATCCTCGCGCGTGGGGCAAGCTCGCTGAGGCCGGTATGGCCACTCGGGTCGTCGAGGGTGCCCAGCATCTCGGTTCTGCGGGCAACTCCATCGGCTGATCGACACGCCGGGGACAGGCCAATGGTCCCGATTCGGAAAACGTTGTGGCACACGGCATAGCAAACTCGGGCTTATGTCGTTGTGCCGGTCATTGGTAAAGCGATTCAATGCCCTAGCTGGACGGCGACCCACGGGTAACAAGGTCGGACCGTCCTTTCGGCGTTGATCTTGGGAGGGACATCCTCGGTATGGAAACCACTGCGCGAAACCGCACAATCGGCGGGATCGTCATAGGCGCGATCATCTTGATCCTGCTTCTCGTCTTGTTCTCTTGCACCGTCAACGGCGGTGACCCGGAGAGCTCGCCGACAAAGAATCCTGAAACCGGGGAGACTGCGCTCCCTGGAGAGTCGGACACTCTCGAGCCCGACGACAAGCCGTCGGAGAAGGACTCCGACGAGCCGGAGGTCGTCGACGATGACATCGTCCCGGCGGCCAACACCGGTGTGACCTTCATCCCCGCGGGCAACGTGCCCTCGGGCAGCACGCCCACCTGTGAGCTCGACCCGAGCGCCTGCGAGGACACTCGTCCGCCGGGTGCCGGCGTGGACATCTGTGAGATCCGCCCGGACCTGACCCAGTGCCAGGAGCCGACCCCTCCGACCACGCCGCCGACGACTCCGCCGACGACGCCGCCCACGGAGGAGCCCACCGAGTGTGAGCTGTTCCCGTGGCTGCCGCAGTGTGACGACGGTGGCGAAGAACCGGGCGAGGACGAGACCGCTCCCGACCCGGTCACGATCGCCGGCTGCAACGTTCTGAGCAACACCTCCGCGAAGATCGACTGGTCGGAGGCGCAGGACAAGAGCGGGATCGCCCACTACACGGTGACCTCGCGCCCCAACGCCGGCAACCCGGGTGACACCGACCGGACCTCGGCGACGTTCAACGACCTTCGGGGCGGAGAGACCTACCGGTTCACGGTCACCGCGACCGACAAGGCCGGCAACGAGTCCGAGGACAGCAACGAGGTCGAGTGCGTCATGGACGTGACGGCGCCTGAGGTGCCTGCGGACCTGGAAGTTGAAGCGGGCGACCCCAGCGACAGCACGCTCAACGTGAGCTGGTCCGACTCCGACGACAACGAGAACGGCGTCGGCGATGTGACCTACAACCTCTACCGCAACGGTGAGCTGCTCACGGCGGTGAACGACACGTCCTACGAGGACACCGGGCTGAAGGCAGGCACGGAATACACCTACTCCGTGCAGGCCGTGGACGGTGCCGGCAACGAGTCCGCGCGCTCCGCCGGGGTCTCGGGCACGACCACGCAGATCGCGCCGACGGTCCCGACCGGTCTCGACGCGAGCAACGAGGGCCCGCTCGGCTTCACGCTGACCTGGAACCCGTCGAAGGACGAGGACGGCGTCACGCCGGCCGCGGAGATCGACTACCGGATCGGCGTCAACGGTGGAGTGTGCTTCGGTGGCACGGTCACCGGTGAGACCACCTTCCAGGCCACCTGTGTCCTGCTGTGGGACACCACCCGGGTCACGGTGACGGCGATCGACGGTGACGGCAACGAGTCGGCCCCGAGCCGCGTGCTGACGGTGAACTCCGACGGCAGCGAGGCCAGGGAGCTCAACGGCAACACCGCGCTCCGCTCGAACACCCCGGGCGAGGACAAGTCCGACGCTCCGGCCGACAAGCCGGGGTCGCCGGAGGCCCCGGCCGAGGACGCTCCTGCGGAGGAGCAGCCGACCGAGGAGAACTCGCCGCTGCTGCCGGGTCTGGACGACATCCTCCCGGGTGGCGACGACGCCGCTGAGGCTCCTGCGGAGGAGCCGGCGGAGCCCGAGGCGACGCCGAGCGAGTCGGAGTCCCCGGCTGCGCGGCCGACGACCGAGGAGCCTGCTGACGAGGCGACCGAGGACGCTCCGGCCGAGGAGGACGAGGGCGGTCTGCTGGACAGCATCGGTGACGCGCTGACCAGCGCCGTAGCCGCGGTGTTCTAGTCGATCACACGCCGAGAAACAGGGCGGGGAGAGCCGAGAGGCTCTCCCCGCCCTGTCGCATTCGCCAGAGCTGTGGTTGGGCCCGATGCTCACCGAGTTACCTCGGTGGGGTCGCACTGACTTCGTGGAGTTCGCCGAAGTCAGTGATCGCTCGCCGAGCTACCTCGGTCAGCATCCATTCGCACAAACGCCCCAAAACCAAGGAGTCGGATGCCCAGCGCCCCCCACAAGCCCTGGACATCCGACGATCTTGGGTGGCCGACACCAAGTCTGCGTCAGCCGTGCGCACAGGTTAGGCATAGAAACGCCCATGGATCCAGATAGTTAAGACGAAATTCATGAACTTCTTGTGACGATTCGAACAGAATCGAACAGATTCGAGGGCCGAATCATCTGGATCCATACATTAGGATTTCGGTGTGCGTGTGATGACCTCTCGAGCTCGCGCGGCCATCTTCGCCCCGATCGGCGACGAAGGCCGGGCTGCGCGCGTCGAGAACCGGCTCGCGGAGGCGATCCGTTCCGGCGTGCTCGCGCATGGCGAGCGGCTCCCCAGCGAGCCGGAGCTCGCCCAGATGCTCGGAGTCGCGACGGTCACCGCACGGGAGGCGTTGGTCGCGCTGCGCGCCAAGGGCCTGGTGGTGACGACCCGGGGGCGGGGCGGCGGTTCGTTCGTACGTGCCCCCGAGAGCGGCGACCTCGTCGAGGACCGGCTCGCCGCGATGTCGCGGGTCGAGCTGCGTGACCGGGCGACGGTCTATCTGGTGGTGCTCACCGGGTGTGCGGAGATCGCGGCGGAGCGTACGGACCCCGACGAGGTCGAGGACCTGCGCGACCTGCTGATCCCGCTCAACGTCAGCGACGTGGCCCGCTGGCGCAGCGCCGACAGCGAGCTCTACCTGTCGGTGGCCGCGCTGACCCAGTCGGCCCGGATGACCCGCGAAGTAGTTCGCCAGGAAGCCGACTTCGGCGCGCTGCTCCGGATCCCGCTCAACGAGCCGGGCTTCCGGGAGGCCGCGGCCGTGAGGCATCAGGAGCTTGTCGACGCCCTCGCATCAGGAGATGCTGTGAGGGCACGGGAGAGCGTACGTGAGCATGTCGCCCACTCCCTTGAACGCTTGGCCGAGATCCATGAGGCGGTGCGACGATGACCAGGACCATGACTCCCATCGACTGTGTGACTCAGGTCGAGCAGCATTTCGGACCGATCGTGACCGAGCTCGAGCGCGTACGCAGCGAGGTGGCCGCCCTCTTCGAGACCGGCCCGGTCACCACCGCATCCCTGCGGGAGCGGCTCGAGCCCGGCTCGCTGGAGTTCCTGCGCAATCCCAACCTCATCGGTGGCGGCTTCGTGGTGGCCCCGGGCGTGCTCAGCGACCGCCGGCTCTACCTCGTCTGGTGGCAGGGCGAGGAGCGTGACTTCCTCGGCGACGCCGATGCGCCGGGCACCGGCGAGGCGATCGACTACACCCGCCAGCCCTGGTATCGCACCCCGGAGCGCACGGGCGAGCTGACCCTCGTCGGGCCGTACGTCGACTTCGTCTGCACCGACGAGTACGTCATGACCACGACGATGCCGGTCTACGTCGGGGGCCGCATGGTCGGCGTCGCCGGGGCCGACACCCTGGTCGAGACGCTGGAGACGATGCTGCTGCCGGGGCTGCGCGAGGCCGGCGCGACGCTGGTCAACGGCCACGGCAAGGCGATCGTCTCGGCCGACCCGCAGCTGGCCACCGGTGCCCCGCTCACCACCGCCCGGGACATGATCCCGTGCCGGGGCCTGCCGCTCTCGGTCGCTCTCTCCTAGGCCGGCGGCTTCATCATGTGGCGCGGGGTGGTGAAGAAGAGCACCGCCACGAAGCCGACCGTCAACGCGATCGCCGGCAGCAACATCGCCTCGGCCATCGCCTGGGAGAATTTCTCGGCGATCTCGATCGGCATCTGGGCACCGGCGCCGCCGGCGCTCTCCGCGCTGGTGTCCAGCCCGTTTGCGGAGATGCGCGCGTCCAGGAGTACGGCGATGGCCGCGGACCCGACCACCGAGCCGACCGTCCGGGTCGTGTTGTAGACGCCCGATCCGGCTCCGGCCTGGTGGGGAGGCAGGTTGCGGGTGGCGGCCGCCGCCAACGGCGCCCACACGAACGCCATCCCGAGGCCCAGCACCCCCATCGGAACGAGGATCTCCCAGACCGCCGAGCTCGGCGTCATCGGCCGGGTGACCCAGAAGACCGCCACGGCGCAGCAGAAGAAGCCGAAGCTGGTGAGCCAGCGGGGGTGAACCCGGTCGTTGAGCCGTCCCACGACCGGGGCGAGTACCAACGAGACCACGGCCATCGGCACCATCAGCAGCGAGGCGTCCAAGGCGTCGTAGCCACGGACGATCTGGGCGTACAGCATCAGCGGGAAGCCCATCGTCGTCGCGGCCATCCCCATGCAGGTGATCCCGATGTTGGCGACCGAGAAGTTGCGGTCGCCGAAGAGCCCGAGCGGCAGCAGTGGTTCCTGCTTGTTGTAGGCCTCCCACAGCACGAACAGGCCGAGCACGACGACGCCGCCGATGACGAGTGTCCAGATGAGGGCGTCCCAGCCCCGCTGCTCGCCGTCCTGCAGGCCGAAGACGAGGCAGAACATGCCGATCCCGCTCAGCGCGACGCCCAGCCAGTCGAACACGTGCGAGTGCGTCGGCAGCAGCGGCACCAGCCGCCAGTTGAGGACGAATGCCACCACGCCGACCGGGACGTTGACGAAGAAGATCCACTCCCAGCCGCCGAGATCGACGAGGATGCCGCCGAGGATCGGGCCGACGAGGGTCGCGATGCCGGCCGTGGCGCCCCACAGCGCCATCGCCGCGCCACGGCGGTCCGCCGGGAAGATCCGGGTGATCACCGCCATCGTCTGCGGCGTCATCATGGCCGCGCCGACGCCCTGCACCGCGCGGGCGGCGATCAGCATCGTGATGCTGTCCGAGAGCCCGCACCACAGCGAGGCGAGCGTGAAGATCGCCAGGCCGCCGAGGTAGAGCCACTTCGGCCCGAACCGGTCACCGAGGCGTCCCATGATCAGCACCGGGACCGCATAGGTCAGCAGATAGGCGCTGGTCACCCACAGCACCTCGTTGGTGCTCGCGTCCAGCTCCCGCATGATGTCCGGCGTCGCGACGGTCACGATCGTCATGTCGACGAGGATCATGAAGAAGCCGATGCACAGCGCGGCCAGGCTGCGCCACGGGTGTTCCACGGTGCTGCCGGGAGTCTGCGACGCCGTCGTTTCGGTCATGAGCACAGTCAACACCCGACCACCGACTTTTGGTGTCGGTGGTCGCGGGCACAATGGTCGGCATGACCCACCAGGACCTGATGGCCGGACCGCCGCCGACCCACCTCCCCGCCGACCCCGCGACCGACGAGCTGGTCGCCGGCACCGAGCCCGCCGAGGTCGTACGCCGCCACCCGGCCTCGCCCGCCGCCTGGGCCGCGCTCGCCCTGGCCGCCAAGGAGGCCGGAGCCGAGGACGTGACCATCTACGCCTACGCCCGCGTCGGCTACCACCGCTCGCTCGACATGCTGCGCCGCAACGGCTGGAAGGGCCACGGCCCGGTGCCGTGGGAGCACGAGCCCAACCGCGGCTTCCTGACCAGCCTCGCCCTCCTCGCCGAGCAGGCCAAGGCGATCGGCGAGACCGAGGAGTGGGAGCGCTGCAGCGGGTTCCTGCGCGACAGCAGCCCGACGGCGTACGACACGCTTCTCGGCTGAACTACCGAATCGCGTCGGACCAGCGATCTCGCCTAGCCTTGACCCGTGACTGAGCAGACCACCAACGCGCCCGCTGAGCCCATTGACGGGCCAGACCTGAACGAGCAGATGATCGTTCGGCGCGAGAAGCGTGAGCGTCTGCTGGCCGAGGGCAAGAAGGCGTACGCCATCGGGGTCGGCCGCACCCACACGCTCGCCGAGGTGCGCGAGGCCTACGAGGACGAGCTCGAGGCCGGCGAGGAGACCCAGGACGTGGTCACCGTCGCCGGTCGGGTGATGTTCGTCCGCAACACCGGAAAGCTCGCCTTCGCGACGCTGCAGGAGGGCATCGGCACCCGGCTCCAGGTGATGCTCTCGCTCGCCGAAGTGGGCGAGGAGTCGCTCGCCGAGTGGAAGAGCCTGGTCGACCTCGGTGACCACGTCGCCGTCACCGGCCGGGTGATCTCCTCGCGGCGCGGCGAGCTCTCCATCATGGCCTCGAGCTGGGAGATGGCGTCCAAGGCGCTGCGGCCGCTGCCGGTGCTCCACAAGGACCTCTCCGAGGAGGCCCGGGTCCGGCAGCGCTACGCCGACCTGATCGTGCGCCAGGAGGCGCGCGACATGGTGCGTACGCGCGCGAAGATCACCCAGGCGATCCGCCGCCGCCTGGAGGACGACGGCTACCTCGAGGTCGAGACGCCGGTCCTGCAGCTCATCCACGGTGGCGCGCACGCGCGGCCGTTCAACACCCACATGAACGCGTTCGACCAGCCGATGACGCTGCGTATCGCGCTCGAGCTCAACCTCAAGAAGGCGGTCGTCGGCGGCGTCGACAAGGTCTACGAGATCGGCCGGATCTTCCGCAACGAGGGCGTCGACTCCACGCACAGCCCCGAGTTCACGATGATCGAGGCCTACCAGGCCTACGGCGACCAGTTCACCATCGCCGAGCAGATGCGGCAGATGTACCTGGCCGCCGCGGACGCGGTCGGCTCACGCCAGATCGCTGTGCCCAACTCCGAGGGCGAGGCCAGCGTCATCGACCTCGACGGCGAGTGGAAGTGGCTGCCGGTCTACGCGGGTGTCTCCGAGGCCGTCGGTGTCGAGGTCACCCCCGAGACCGACGTCGACACGCTCAAGGCGCTGGCCGACAAGCACGACGTCGAGCTCGACCCGGCCTGGGACGCGGCCAAGATCGTCATGGAGCTGTGCGGCGAGCTGGTGGAGCCCAACCTGATCCAGCCGACGTTCCTCTGCGACTTCCCGGCGATCGCCCAGCCGCTGGCGCGGATCAACGACGAGGAGCCGGGCAAGGTGCTCGCCTGGGACCTGATCATCGGCGGCGTCGAGCGGGGCACCGGGTTCACCGAGCTGATCGACCCGGTCGTCCAGCGCGAGGTGCTCACGCAGCAGTCGCTCCTCGCCGCCGGCGGCGACCCCGAGGCGATGCAGCTCGACGAGGACTTCCTGCGGGCGCTGGAGTACGGCGCCCCGCCGATGGGTGGTCTCGGCCTCGGCTTGGACCGGGCGATCATGCTCTTCACCGGTGCCGGGATCCGCGAAACGATCCTTTTCCCGCTGCTCAAGCCAGAAGCGTAGCCCTCCGCTGGTCGAGCCGCCGGAGCCGCTAGGCGGAGGCGTGTCGAGGCCAACACGGCCACCGTCCGCGCTCGAAGGCACCGTGTTGGTCTCGACACCGCTCGCTAGCGCTCGCGGGCTCGACCAGCGGAGCCTAAAGTGCCAGGTATGGAGAACGGCCGGTCGCAGACGCTGATGACCGCGCTCGGGTTCGACCCGGACGCGGCGCAGCTCTACAGCCGCCTCCTCCCGCTCAACGGGTGGCCGTTCGTGGTCGTCGCGGCGACGCTGTCGACCTCCGAGGAGGAGCTGCTGGAGGAGGCCGCGCCGCTGGTCGAGAGCGGTGTCGTCTCCATCGGTGAGACCTTGACCGTGCTCAGCCCGACGGCAGTGGTCGCCCACATGCTCGAGCGGGCCGCGACCAGGGCGCAGGACGCCCACGACCACCTGCTCAAGATCTCCCAGTCGGTCCCGTACGTCGCAGGCACCGCCGCACGGCTCCCGGCCCAGATCGGCGAGGAGCACCCGATCGAGGGTGAGGTGATCGCGACAGAGTTCACGCCGGAGACCTTCGAACGGCTGGTCTCGGCAACGTCGGGCGACATGATGTGGCTGCGTCCGGCGGTGACCGTGCATCCCTCGGAGATGCGGTTCATCTCGGTCATCGAGTCGACGATCAAGTCGGGTCGCCGGTGCCGTGGCATCTACCCGGTGGCGGCTCTGAAGCACTCACCCGAGGTGCTGCGGATGCGGGTCGAGATCGGTGAGGAGATCCGGATCCTGCCGCGCGTCGGCACCCACCTGATGGTGGTCGGCAGCACCCACGCGATGTTCCCGGACCCGCTCGGCCCGGTGGAGCAGCCGATCATCAACGTACGCCAGCGAGGCATCGTAGAGGTGGTGACCAGCTACTTCGAAGAGCTGTGGCGCCGTGCGCTTCCGGCGGCCGAGCTGGAGGACCTGCCGAACGCCGAGCGCCGCCTGTTGCTCGCCGAGCTGGCCAGCGGAGCCCAGGACGAGCAGATCGCCCGGAGGCTGGGGGTCTCGCTTCGTACGGTCCGGCGACGGGTCGCCGAACTGCTCGAGGAGCTCGGTGCGACCTCGCGGTTCGAGGCGGGCGTGGAGGCCGCACGGCGAGCCTGGCTGTGACGTACGGGCCCGAATTTGCTAGCGTGTGGTCGCAAGAGCCCTGGTCTTGCCAGGGCTTTTCGCATTGCAGAGCATCCAGCACACACACTAGGTAATGGTGCGTTGAGCAGCCGCCGCACGGCGGAGGGACTCCGTCCGGAGCGAAGGAGCAACACATGCCCGCGATCACGATCATCGGCGCCCAATGGGGCGACGAAGGCAAGGGCAAGGCGACCGATCTGCTCGGTGAGCACGTCGACTACGTCGTGAAGTTCAACGGCGGCAACAACGCCGGCCACACCGTCGTCATTCGCCAGGAGGACGGCCGTAGCGAGAAGTACGCCCTCCACCTGCTGCCCAGCGGCATCCTGACCGCCGGTGTGACGCCGGTGATCGGCAACGGCGTCGTCGTCGACCTCGCGGTCCTCTTCGAGGAGCTGAGCGGTCTGGAGCAGCGCGGCGTCGACATCTCCAAGCTGAAGTTGTCGGCCAGCGCCCACGTCATCGCCGACTACAACCGCCAGCTCGACAAGGTCACCGAGCGCTTCCTCGGCTCGCGCAAGATCGGCACCACCGGGCGCGGCATCGGACCGACCTACGCCGACAAGGTCAACCGCATCGGCATCCGCGTCCAGGACCTCTTCGACGAGTCGATCCTGCGCGGCAAGGTCGAGGGCGCGCTCGAGCTGAAGAACCAGCTCCTCGGGAAGGTCTACAACCGGCGCGGCTTCACCGTCGAGGCGATCGTCGACGACCTGCTGTCCTACGCGGACCGGATCGCCCCGATGGTCTGCGACACCGGCCTGCTGCTCAACCAGGCGCTCGACCGGGGCGAGACCGTGCTGCTCGAGGGCGGCCAGGCGACCCTGCTCGACGTCGACCACGGCACCTACCCCTTCGTGACCTCCTCCAACGCCACCTCGGGTGGCGCCTGCACCGGCTCCGGGATCCCGCCGACGCGGATCGACCGCGTGATCGGGATCGTCAAGGCGTACACCACGCGTGTGGGCGAGGGGCCGTTCCCGACCGAGCTCTTCGACGAGTCCGGTGCCTACCTGGCCGAGAACGGCCACGAGTTCGGCACGACCACCGGGCGTCCGCGTCGCTGTGGCTGGTACGACGCGGTCATCGCCCGCTACGCCGCCCGCGTCAACGGCGTCACCGACTTCGTCCTCACCAAGCTGGACGTGCTCGGCGGCCTCGACGAGATCCCGGTGTGCGTTGCGTACGACGTCGACGGTGTCCGCCACGACGAGATGCCCGTCAACCAGTCCGACTTCCACCATGCCAAGCCGATCTTCGAGACGCTGCCGGGCTGGAAGGAAGACATCTCGGGGGCGCGGTCGTTCGCCGACCTCCCGGCCAACGCGCAGGCGTACGTGAAGTTCGTCGAGGAGATCTCCGGCGCCCCGATGTCCGTCATCGGCGTCGGCCCGGCCCGCGACGAGACGGTCATCATCAACTCGCTGACGTGAGGTTGTGAAACTGAGAGTGGCCTATAGGTCACTCTCAGCTTCACAACTCCTGGTTATCCACAACCCCTCGCCTTTGTCGTTGCTGCATCTCTCCGGGTGGGTTCCTATGGGGCCATGGGGGATCGGGGATGGCGATCGGTCGCTGAGGCGCAGGGTGGGCTGATCACTCGGGCGCAGCTGGCCGAGGCGGGGATGACGCGGTGGAGCGTTGCGCATCGGATCGAGTCGGATCGGTGGCAGCTGTTGTCGCCGACCGTGATCGGGACGACCACCGGTGAGCTCGGAGACGAGCAGAGGATCTGGCATGCGGTTCTCCACGCCGGCGACGGCGCGATGGCCGGAGGCCTCACCGCGGCGTCGCTCGCGGGACTGGAGAACTGGCACAGGGACGGGATCACTGTCTTGGTGCCCTACGCACGTGGGCGGCCCGGCGCGCTCGCGAATGTTCGTTTCGTGAGGATCCGGCGATCGTTGCGGCCGGTGGGTTCACCGCCGCGGTGTCGCATCGAGCCGGCGGTGCTGCTGTTTGCCGCCGCAGATCGGTCTGAGCGGACTGCCCAGGGCGTGATCGCGGCCGTGGTCCAGCAGCAGCTGACCAGTCCGGAGAGTCTGCTCGAGTGGCTGGACCGCCTGGCGCCGCTACGACGCGCGTCGACGTTGCGTCGGGCGATCGAGGACGTCGAGGGCGGTGCTCAGTCGCTCGCCGAGATGGACGTCAGGCGCATGTGTCGCAGCTTCGGGTTGGCGAAACCCACCCGCCAGGTGAAGCGCCGGGATGCGGATGGGCGGGTTCGCTACACCGACTGCGAGTGGCAGCTGCCGGACGGGCGCACTCTCGTGCTCGAGGTCGACGGGGGCTTCCACATGGAGGCCGAGCACTGGGAGGACGACCTGGCCCGACAGCGTGCCCTGGCGGCGACGAACCGCATCATCGTCCGATGCACGGCTCGCGAGCTTCGTGACGAGCCGGAACGGGTGGCGCGGGATCTGCTGGCGCTGGGAGTTCCGGTCGCAGCGTGAGGGTCAGGTCGCCGGGCGGCGGATGGTGACCCGCCCGGCCTTCAGGTCCACCCCGTGGGCGGGGTCGTCGCCGTCGGGCGACGGAATGACGTGCCCGATGTTGTCCTGGTCCTTGAGGTCGCGCGCGGCGCGGGCGTTGCCGGGGTCGAAGACGTCGATGAAGCTGCCGAGACCGTCGCCGATCCCGGCGGAGACGCCGCGCCGCGAGGAGCGTAGGGCCCTGTTGCAGGCCGCGATGATCAGGCCGAGCACGAGAACAACGGCGACTCCGAACACGACCCAGGTCATGTCCGGCAGGCTACGCCGATGCTCAAAGCAGCGAGGCGCCCTCGACGACCCCGAGCGGCTCGGCCGCGATGTCGGAGCGCCGCTGGAGACCGTCGAAGGTGATCAGGTCGGCGGCTGCGTACGCCCGCGAGCGCGCGTCGTCGATGTCGTAGCCCTTCGCGCGGACCGCCAGCACCCGACCTCCCGCGGTGACCAGGTGGCGGTGATCGGGCTCCTCGGGGGTGGAGGCGTCGACGATCGCGGTGCCGGCGTGGATCACGTCGACGTCGTTGATCGAGTTGGCGTTGCCCGCGCCGGTGATGACGTCGCCCTTCGAGGAGGACTCCGGGTAGCCCGCCGAGGCCAGCACGACGGTCACCGAGGCACCGTCGGAGAAGGTCGGCGCCGCGACGGTCTCCAGCGCGCCCGTGGCGGCCGCGAGGAGCAGGTCGGCGAGGGAGGACTCCAGAAGAGCGAGGACGGGCTGGATGTCGGGATCACCGAACCGGCAGTTGAACTCGATCACCTTCGGACCCTTGGCGGTCAGCGAGAGCCCGACGTAGAGGCACCCGACGAACGGGGCGCCGCGCTTCTCCATCTCGGCGAGGGTCGGCTCGACGACGGAGGCCAGCACCACCTCCGCCAGGTCAGGCTGGGCCCATGGCAGCGGTGAGTAGGAACCCATCCCGCCGGTGTTGCCGCCCTTGCCGCCGTCGAAGATCCGCTTGAAGTCCTGCGCCGGCTGCAGCGCGTAGGCCCGGGTGCCGTCGCAGATCGCGAACACCGAGACCTCCGGGCCGTCGAGGAACTCCTCGATGACGACCCGCTCGCAGGCGGCCGCGTGGGCCAGCGCCTCGTCGCGGTCCTTCGTCACGACGACGCCCTTGCCCGCGGCCAGAGCGTCGTCCTTGACGACGTAGGGAGCGCCGAACTCGTCCAGGGCGGCGGCCGCCTCCTCGGGCGTGGTCGCCACCCGCGAGCCCGCGGTCGGTACGCCGGCCGCGGACATCACGTCCTTCGAGAACGCCTTCGACCCCTCGAGCTGCGCGCCGACCCGCGACGGCCCGAAGACCGCGATCCCCGCTTCGCGAACCGCGTCGGCGACCCCGGCCACCAGCGGTGCCTCGGGACCGACGACGACCAGGTCGACGCCGAGCTCACCCGCCAGGGCGGCGATCGCCGGACCGGACATGATGTCCACGTCCCGAAGCGTCGCGAAGGCGGCGATCCCGGGATTCCCGGGTGCGGCGTACACCTCGTTCCCCTCCTGGGAGAGCTTCAGAGCGAGCGCGTGCTCACGACCACCGGTGCCGACGACGAGGATCTTCACGAGGCCACCTTAAGCGCCTCGGGGTTGTGAAGCTGAGAGTTGTGTTTTTGTGAAGTGGATCGAGGAAAAACGCCCCGCCGGGGGGTGGGGGGCCCGGGGGGGGGGGGGGGGGTTTAGGGC
>NZ_JBHWLY010000091.1:0-23431 GCF_042730435.1 Nocardioides sp. NPDC059952
GGTCGGACGAGGCGTCAGCCCGGTCGGACGAGGCGTCAGCCCGGTCGGACGAGGCGTCAGCCCGGTCGGACGAGGCGTCAGCCCGGTCGGACGAGGCGTCAGCCCGGTCGGACGAGTGCGCAATGCCCTGCCAACTCGGCCGACGTACGTGACGCTTCGGCCGACGTACGTGACGCTTCGACCGACGTAGGTGACGTCTGGCCCGACGTACGTGACGTCTCGCCCGACGGGGCTGACGCTTCGGCGGTCAGGCGGAGTGGGCGCGGGTGGAGACCAGGACGCGGGCGAGGCCGGCGGAGATCAGAGCCGCGCCGAGCATGTGGAAGCCGACGAGGAGGACGGGGAGGTCGGTGAGGTACTGGACCCAGCCGATCAGGCCCTGAGCCAGCTCGATGACCAGCAGGACGATCGTGACCCGGCGGACGTACGCGTTCTTCCGGCCCAGCCACAGCGTGACCAGCGTCGCGGCGATGAGCGCGTAGACGGCGTAGGCGTGGATGTGGGACATCAGGGCCGGGTCGAGGCCGGTGCGGCGGGAGTCGAGGTCGCCGGAGTGAGGGCCGGAGCCGGTCACGACCGTGCCGAGCCAGAGCGAGAGCCAGCCGACGACGAAGGTGACCACGGCGGCGATGCGTACGGTGCGCGGCGCGGCTTCACGCTCCGGCGAGCGGAGGTCGTCGAGCAGCCATACGCACAGGCCGACCATCGCCATCGAGGCGAGCAGGTGCAGCGCGACGACATAGGGGTTGAGCTCGGAGAGGACGGTGATGCCGCCGATGACACCCTGCAGCGGGACGCCGAGGGCGATGACGACCGCCAAGGTGCGGATGGTGCCGCGGCGGTTCCAGACGGCGATGACGACGGTGATGGCGATCGCGGCCAGGACGTAGGTCAGCAGCCGGTTGCCGAACTCGATGACCCCGTTGATCCCGAGCGCCTCGTGAGCCACGTAGGACTCCTCGGTGCACTTGGGCCAGGTCGGGCAGCCGAGGCCGGAGCCCGTCAGCCGGACCACCGCGCCGGTCACCACGATCCCGATGTTGGCGACGAGGTTGGCGATCGCGAGGCCGTACGCGTGGGCGCGGAGCCAGCCGAGGACCTTGTGCCTGGCCGAGGGGCCGGGGTCGGTGGAGGGTTCGGTGGTCGTCATTCCCACTTGAAGGTCCTAGCGGTGAGGGTGGAGCCGAGGACGGCCCAGATCAGGAGCACGCCGAGGTCTCGCCAGGCGGGGACGCCGTCGAGGAAGGCGGTGCGTACCGCCTCTCCGAGTGCGCCCGAGGGGAGCCAGCGGGCGACGTCGCCGTAGGCGCCGTAGGCGGTCAGCGGCAGCACCACGGCACCGCCGGCCAGAAGAAGCAGGTAGATGAGGTTGGCCGCCGCCAGGGTCGCCTCGGCGCGCAGCACGCCGGCGACGAAGAGCCCGAGCGAGGCGAAGGCCAGCGTGCCCATCGCGATGGCGAGGAAGAAGGCGAGGACGGTGCCGAACCCCGCGGCGGGGGTCCAGCCGAGGATCTGGCCGACGGCGCCGATGACGAAGAGCTGCACGAGCTGTACGCAGCCGAGCGCGAGCACCTTGCCGGCGAGCAGCCCGATCCGGGGCAGCGGTGAGGCACCGAGCCGCTTGATCACGCCGTAGCGCCGCTCGAACCCGGTCGCGATCGCGAGGCTGGTGAAGCTCGTGGACATGATCGCCAGCGCGAGGACGCCCGGGGTCAGGATGTCCACCAAGGCGCGGTCGGTGCCGAGGTCGAGGTCGATCGCGTTGCCGGCGGTGACGCCGCCGATCAGCACCATCACCGGGATCACGACGGCCAGCAGGAGCTGCTCTCCGTTGCGAAGCATCAGCTTCGCCTCCATCAGCGCCTGGGCGACCACCTGTTGGGTGATCGGGGCGCCACCGGGCTTCGGGGTGAAGGTCCCCGTGGCCACCTCAGACATGCTCGATCCCCTCGGTGAGATGGAGCCCTCCGGTGAGATCGAGGAACACGTCCTCGAGGCTCCTGCGGCCCAGGGTCAGCGACTCCGGGAGGACGTCGTTCTCCTCGCACCAGCGGCTCACCTTGGCGAGGGTGGTCGGGTCGGCCTTGCCGGTGACCCGCATCGAGCGCTCGTCGAGCAGGGTCACCTCGGTGTCCTCGCCGAGCGCCTTGCGCAGCGACTCGCGGGCACCCGGCGGGAACGGCTTGGTCACCACCAGCCGGACGGTGGCGGTCGCGCCGCCGCGGGTGAGCTCCAGCGGCGTGCCGGAGGCGATCATCCGGCCGCGGTCGATGATGTGCACCTGGTCGGCCAGTTCCTCGGCCTCCTCCAGGTAGTGGGTGGTCAGCACGACGGTCACGCCGTCGGCGCGGAGCTCGCGGAGCAGCTCCCAGGTCGTACGCCGCCCCTGCGGGTCCATCCCCGCCGTCGGCTCGTCCACGAACACCAGCTCCGGCCGGCCGACCAGCGCCATCGCCAGCCCGAGCCGCTGCTGCTGCCCGCCGGAGAGTCGCCGATAGGGGGTGCGACCGCACTCGCCCAGACCGAGCCGGTCGGCCAGCTGGTCGACGTCGAGCGGATGCGCGTGCAGCCGAGCGATGTGCTTGAGCATCTCCATGGCGCGTACGCCGCTCCAGGCGCCCTGCCCCTGCAGCATCACCCCGATCCGGGGGAGCAGCTGTTTGCGGTCGGCGATCGGGTCGAGCCCGAGCACCCGCACCGTGCCCTGCTGGGGCTTGCGATAGCCCTCGCACGTCTCCAGAGTGGTGGTCTTTCCGGCGCCGTTCGGCCCGAGCACGGCCGTGATCGAGCCCGCGGCGACGCTCAGCGTGAGGCCGTCGACGGCCGTCTTGTCGCCGTAGGCCATGCGCAAGTCGCGTACCTCGACAGCTGGCCTGGCGACGGAAGATTCCACGGCGGCAGTCTAAGAAGGCGCACGCCGGGGGCCCAATCGCGTAGCTGTGATCCTGTGGATTCTTAGCCGGCTATCAGGACGTTGGCCGCCCAACTCCCACCGAAGGACGGCCAACGCGGGGATGAGACGTGATGCCCCGGGGGCCATGACGCGGTGTCTCAGACACAATTTCTGCTCAGGAGATCAACAGACAAGGCGGTCAGGAATCGAGAAGCCCCAACGGCCCCGGGATTCCTAAGGTCGAGACATGTTCACACTTCAGACCATCACCCTCGACGCAACCGACCCCACGGACGCCCGCGCGTTCTACGAGAAGGCCTTCGGGCTCACCGACCAGATCTCCGTACGCCAGGGCCCGGGCACCGGCACCGGCCGGCCGTTCACGATCTCGCTGGTCGTGAGCCAGCCCTCGACGGTCGACAGCCTCGTCGACTCGGCCCTCGCCGCCGGCGCCACCTCGCTCAAGCCGGTCGAGAAGTCGTTCTGGGGCTACGGCGGCATCGTCCAGGCCCCCGACGGCTCGATCTGGAAGCTCGCGACCTCCGCCAAGAAGGACCGTGGCCCCGCCACCCGGGAGATCGACGACATCGTCCTGCTCCTCGGCGTCGCCGACGTCAAGGCGAGCAAGCGGTTCTACGCCGAGCGCGGGCTCGGGGTGAAGCGGAGCTTCGGTGGCAAGTACGCCGAGTTCGAGGCCGCTCCCGGGGCGGTCCAGCTCGCGATCTACCCGCGGCACGCCCTGGAGAAGGAGACCGGTGTCGCGCTCGACCCGTCCGCCGCGTACGGGATCGTCCTGGGTGGCGCCGGCGAGGCCTTCACCGACCCGGACGGGTTCACCTGGCAGGCTGGGGACCATGGCACGCACGATCGCGACGAACACGACCGTTGATCTCGAGGGGCTCCTGGAGTTCGTCCGGCCCCGCCACCAGATGATCCTGGTGACCGGCCGAGCCGACGGGTCTCCGCAGCTCTCGCCGGTCACCGGGGGCGTCGACGACGACGGGCGGATTGTGATCGCGACCTACCCCGAGCGGGCCAAGACCCGCAACGCCCGCAGCCGTCCGCAGGTCAGCGTCATGGTGCTCTCCGAGGAGTGGAACGGCGCCTGGGTCCAGGTCGACGGTGACGCCGAGGTCCTCGACGCGTCCTCCGGCTCCGAGGCCCTCGACGCCTTCGTCACCTACTTCCGCAACATCTCCGGCGAGCACTCCGACTGGGACGAGTACCGCCAGGCCATGGTCGACCAGGGCAAGTCCCTCCTCCGGATCACCCCGAAGCGCTGGGGCCCGATCGCCACCGGCGGCTTCCCCGCCCGCCTCGCGTAAAACCAGTGGCACCGGACGTACGCCGCTGACTACCGTTTCCGGCACACAGACACACCACGAGGAGATGAGCATGCGCAGGTCGCTCGAAAACCGCTACGCCGCCGAGAAACTCGGTCTGGCGAGTGAACCCTGCCTGCCGTCCGACCTCCGCTCGGACCGCCTCGGCCAGGAGCCGCCGACGCGCTGAGCCTCAGCGCTGTCCCCGAAAGGGCCGCTCCCGCCGAAAGAACCCCGGCCGGAGCGGCCCTTTCGTATGCCCCGGCCCTGACGAAACGAGAGAGAAATGATGGACGAGTTCCCGATCGCGCTGGCCGGCGCCAAGGCCGAGACCCTGATGTGGGCCCGCCCGCACGAGATCGAGCACGCCGCCCAGGACCAGCTGCGCAACATCTCCAAGCTGCCGTGGGTGCACGGCGTACGCGTCATGCCCGACGTACACCTCGGCAAGGGCGCCACGGTCGGATCCGTGGTCGCGATGAAGGACGCGGTCTCGCCGAGCGCGGTCGGCGTCGACATCGGCTGCGGGATGATGGCGGTCAAGACCTCGGTCACGACGAGCGACCTGCCCGACGACCTCGGCCCGCTGCGGTCGGCGATCGAGGACGCGGTCCCGGTCGGCTTCCAGGCCAACGACGGCCAGGCCGGCGTCGTCCGCAAGGACCTGCGGCTGAAGGTCGCCTTCGACAAGCTCTTCGGCGGCTTCGAGGAGCTCCGAGCGCCCAAGCTCGACGACCGGCACAAGCGGGCGGTCGCGCAGTGCGGCTCGCTCGGCGGAGGAAATCATTTTATTGAGCTGACCTCTGACGACGACGGCGTTGTGTGGCTGATGCTGCACAGTGGGTCCCGCAACATCGGCAAGGAGATCGCCGAGCGACACATCTACGCGGCCAAGGGGCTCGAGCACAACCTGGGCCTGCCCGACCGCGACCTGGCGGTCTTCCTGGCCGGCACCGCGGAGATGGACGCCTACCTGCACGACCTCTACTGGGCCCAGGACTACGCCAAGCTCAACCGGCGGATCATGATGGCCACGGTGAAGGGCGTCTTCGCGCGCTTCTTCCCGTCCGTCGTGTGGGGTCGCGAGGTCAACGCCCACCACAACTACGTCGCTCGGGAGACCTACGACGGCGTCGACCTGGTGGTCACCCGCAAGGGCGCGATCTCGGCCAAGTCCGACGAGTTCGGCCTGATCCCGGGCTCGATGGGCACGGGATCGTACGTCGTCCGTGGCCTCGGCAACCAGGCCTCCTACTGCTCCGCCTCCCATGGTGCGGGCCGGAAGATGTCGCGTACGAAGGCGAAGAAGACCTTCACCGTCGCCGACCTCGCCGCTCAGACCGAGGGCGTCGAGTGCCGCAAGGATGCGGGTGTCGTCGACGAGATCCCGGGTGCGTACAAGTCGCTGGAGAGCGTCATCGAGGCGCAGACCGACCTGGTCTCCGTCGAGGCTCGGCTGCGCACGCTGCTCTGCGTGAAGGGCTGAGGTTGTGAAGCTGAGCGTGGTCTATAGGTCACTCTCAGCTTCACAACCCTCGGGAACGCTGCCAGATCCCGAGGCGGTGGCTCCATGGCAGTCGCGGGTTCAGTCGGCGCGGCTCGGAGAGGTGGATCAGGTCGAAGTCGGGGCCGAGGGCGCGGGTCATGTCCTCGGGGACGTAGGTCCATGGCGGGCCCGCTTCCTCGCTCGGCCGGTTGATCGGGAAGACCCCTGACGCGACCCGCCCTTCGGGGCGTACGACCGCGCGGGCCAGGTCACCGACGCGGCTTCGCCAGGCGGGCGGCAGCGCGCAGAAGAAGGTGTGGTCCCACATCAGGTCCACCGGTCCGCCGGTCGCGTCCAGGACGATGTCGACGTCGAGCGCGTCGCCGACCACGTAGGTGAGATCCGGGTAGTGCTCTGCTGCATAGGCGGCCGCGGTCGGCGAGACGTCGACAACCGTCGTACGCCATCCGGCAGCCGCCAACCCCGCCGCATCGTGTCCCCGGCCGGCGCCGGGTGCGAAGGCGCTACCGGGCTCGCCGAACAGCGCCGCGTCCTCCTCGACGTAGGTCAGGGGAGCGCCGAGGTCCCAGCCGGTCGTGCCGCGGACGTAGGCGGCCTCCCAGTCCGTGGGGTCGTTGACTGTCATGGGCCGCAGTCTCTCAGCCAGCGCGACGGATGGTTCCGTATGCCGTCGTCGACCGGTACGCTTTCGAACATGAGATCGACTGGGGGTGCGTCCAGGTGGGACGTGCCGCTGCCGTTCGATGTCGCTCTCGAAGCGGTGCCGGTGCCTGCCAAACGATCACCCGCGCCTGCGCCGGATGACGGAGCGCAGGTCCACCGCCTTGTCGGCGCACACCTCACCTCCCGCGGCCTGCCGCCCGGCTCCGACCTGATGATCAACCCCCGCCGACCCAGGCGCGGTGAGGTGGCGGTCGTGCGCTCCGGTGGCCGCACCCGGGTCGGCATCTTCGACCTCGAACGCGGCCGCGCGGTCCTCCGCTCCGACCGTGGCACCCGTTGGCTGCCGCCCGACACAGTCTTCGTCGGCGTCGCCGCTCTCGCCTCTCCGACCCTGGACGGGATGCCGACGGGCTGATCGGTGGTGACGTACGACACGTCGTCGCCGTCCGGCGGGCTAGTAAGGGTTGCCTTCGTTGAATCCCTCGGGGGAATAACGTCACAATGGTGTTGTGAAATTCGACGAGAGCACTCTGCCTGCTCATGGGCACAGCGCAGAGACCAGCGAGGAGAGCACCCGCCAGCGGGTCGCTCGGTCGCTGCTCGTCGACGGTCCGCAGACCGCTGCGACGCTGGCCAAGCGCCTCGATCTCACCCCGGCCGCGGTCAGGCGCCACCTGGACGCCCTGGCCGAGGAGGAGGCGGTGGAGCAGCGCGAGCCGCGCACCGCGTCCACGCGCGGGCGGGGCCGCCCGGCCAAGCTCTTCGCGCTCACCGACCAGGGTCGGGACGGCTTCGAGAAGAAGTACGACGACCTGGCGGTCGAGGCGCTCCGGTTCCTCTCCGAGGTGGCCGGCGAGGAGGCCGTGCGGGAATTCGCGGAGCGCCGCGCGGCGTTCATCAAGCAGGGACTGGACCGGATCGCCGCCGGCGAGACGGACCTCAGCCCCGCGCAGGTGCTCGCGAACGTGTTCACAGCCAACGGCTACGCGGCCTCCGTCAGGGAGCTGCCGCTGATCAACGGTCATGACGCGGGTGAGCAGCTGTGCCAGCAGCACTGCCCGGTCGCCCACGTCGCCCAGGAGTTCCCCGAGCTCTGCGAGGCGGAGACAGAGGCGATCGCGAAGCTGCTCGGCACCCACGTACAACGCTTGGCCACCATCGCCCACGGCGACGGAGTCTGCACGACGCACATCCCTCCTGGATCCTCCGGTCCCGGCGAAGTTTCGAAGAAGAAGGAGCAGGTCACGACATGACCTCCATCGAGGAGCTCAACCCCGAGCTGAAGGGCATCGGCAAGTACGAGTTCGGCTGGTCCGACTCGGACGTCGCCGGTGCCGCGGCACAGCGCGGTCTCAACGACGCCATCGTCCGCGACATCTCCGGCAAGAAGTCCGAGCCGCAGTGGATGCTCGACCTGCGCCTGAAGGGCCTCAAGCTCTTCGGCCGCAAGCCGATGCCCACCTGGGGCTCCGACCTCTCGGACATCGACTTCGACAACATCAAGTACTTCGTGCGCTCGTCGGAGAAGCAGGCCACCTCGTGGGAGGACCTGCCCGAGGACATCAAGAACACCTACGACCGGCTCGGCATCCCGGAGGCGGAGAAGCAGCGCCTGGTCGCCGGTGTCGCCGCGCAGTACGAGTCGGAGGTCGTCTACCACTCGATCCGCGAGGACCTCGAGGCCCAGGGCGTGCTCTTCCTCGACACCGACACCGCGCTCAAGGAGCACCCGGAGATCTTCCAGGAGTACTTCGGCACGGTGATCCCGGTCGGCGACAACAAGTTCGCCGCGCTGAACACCGCGGTGTGGTCGGGTGGCTCCTTCATCTACGTGCCCAAGGGTGTCCACGTCGACATCCCGCTGCAGGCCTACTTCCGGATCAACACCGAGAACATGGGCCAGTTCGAGCGCACCCTGATCATCGCCGACGAGGGCTCCTACGTTCACTACGTCGAGGGCTGCACCGCGCCGATCTACCAGTCCGACTCGCTGCACTCCGCGGTCGTCGAGATCATCGTGAAGAAGAACGCCCGGGTTCGCTACACGACCATCCAGAACTGGTCGAACAACGTCTACAACCTGGTCACCAAGCGCGCCGTCTGCGAGGAGGGCGCGACCATGGAGTGGGTCGACGGCAACATCGGCTCGAAGGTGACCATGAAGTACCCGGCGGTCTACCTGATGGGTGAGCACGCCAAGGGCGAGACGCTCTCCATCGCCTTCGCCGGCGAGGGCCAGCACCAGGACGCGGGCGCCAAGATGGTGCACGCCGCCCCGAACACCTCCAGCTCGATCCTGTCGAAGTCGGTGGCCCGCGGCGGTGGCCGGACCTCCTACCGCGGTCTGATCCAGATCAACGAGGGCGCCCACGGCTCGAAGTCCAACGTGCTCTGCGACGCGCTCCTGGTCGACCAGATCTCCCGCTCGGACACCTACCCCTACGTCGACATCCGCGAGGACGACGTCTCGATGGGTCACGAGGCGAGCGTCTCGAAGGTCTCCGACGACCAGCTGTTCTACCTGATGTCCCGCGGCATGGCCGAGGACGAGGCGATGGCGATGATCGTGCGCGGCTTCGTCGAGCCGATCGCCAAGGAGCTCCCGATGGAGTACGCCCTCGAGCTCAACCGCCTGATCGAACTGCAGATGGAAGGAGCCGTCGGCTGATGACGGCAGTAGCTGACGCTCTCGAGATGAACAAGGTCGAGAGCCACCTCCACCCGGAGGGAAGTTTCGACGTCGACGCCCACGAGGTGCCGAAGGGTCGCGAGGAGATCTGGCGGTTCACCCCGCTCAAGCGCCTCCACAAGATCCACGACGACGCCCCGTTCGCCGACGGTGCGACCAAGGTGGAGGTCGAGGCAGCCGCGGGTGTGACCGTCGAGACCGTGGCGGCCGACGATGACGTACGCGGGTCCTCGGGTCTGGTCCCGACCGACCGTGTCTCGGCGCGGGCCTGGGCGGCCAGCACCGGCGCGACCCTCGTGCGGATCCCGACCGACACCGTCGTCGAGGGCGCGACCGTGATCCGCCACCACGGCACCGGCTCGGAGACCGCCGGCGCCGGTCACGCGGTGATCGTGGCGGAGAAGTTCGCCAAGGCGACCGTCGTGCTGGTCTTCGAGGGCTCCGCCGTCGTCGCCGACAACATCGAGATCGTCGTCGAGGACGGTGCCGACCTCACCGTCGTCTCCGTCCAGGACTGGGCCGACGACGCCGTCCACCTCTCCACCCAGCACGCCAAGGTCGGCCGCGACGCCAACCTGAAGCACGTCTCGGTGAGCTTCGGCGGCGACGTGGTGCGCCACGACTTCTCGGCGGAGTACTCCGGTCCCGGCGGCTCCGTCGAGTCGCTCGGCCTCTACTTCGCCGATGCCGGCCAGCACATCGAGCACCGCCTCTTCGTCGACCACACCGCGCCGAAGACCAAGTCCAACGTGATCTACAAGGGCGCGCTGCAGGGCGAGAAGGCTCACGCGGTCTGGATCGGCAACGTGCTGATCCGCAAGGAGGCCGAGGGCATCGAGACGTATGAGGAGAACCGCAACCTCATCCTCACCGACGGTGCCTGGGCCGACTCCGTGCCCAACCTGGAGATCGAGACCGGCGAGATCGAGGGCGCGGGTCACGCGTCGGCGATCGGCCGTTTCGACGACGAGCAGCTCTTCTACCTGCAGAGCCGCGGCATCTCCGAGACCGAGGCCAAGCGCCTGGTCGTGCACGGCTTCTTCAACGATCTGATCCGTCAGATCGGTGTCCCCGAGCTCGAGGAGAAGCTGACCGGCACGGTCGAGGCCGAGCTCGCCAAGAACATCAACACCCTTATCGAGAAGGACGCAACCGCATGAGCACGCTTGAGATCAAGGACCTCACGGTCTCGGTCGACACCGAGGACGGTGCCAAGGAGATCCTCAAGGGCGTGACCCTGACGATCAACTCCGGCGAGACCCACGCGATCATGGGCCCCAACGGCTCGGGCAAGTCGACGCTTGCCTACTCGATCGCCGGCCACCCGAAGTACACCATCACCGGCGGCACCGTCACCCTCGACGGTGAGGACGTCCTGGAGATGTCGGTCGACGAGCGTGCCAAGGCTGGTCTGTTCCTGGCGATGCAGTACCCCGTCGAGGTTCCCGGCGTGAGCGTGGCCAACTTCCTGCGCACCGCGAAGACCGCGCTGACCGGCGAGGCCCCCAAGCTGCGTACGTGGGTCAAGGACGTCAACGGTGCGATGAACAAGATGCACCTGGACCCGTCCTTCTCGCAGCGCTCGGTCAACGAGGGCTTCTCCGGCGGCGAGAAGAAGCGCCACGAGATCGCCCAGCTCGACATCCTCGACCCGGCCTTCGCGCTGCTCGACGAGATCGACTCCGGCCTCGACATCGACGCGCTCAAGGTCGTCTCCGAGGGGATCAACGACTTCCGCGCCCGCGATGGCAAGTCGGTCCTGCTGATCACCCACTACACCCGCATCCTGCGCTACATCAAGCCTGACCACGTGCACGTCTTCGTGGCAGGCAAGATCGCGGAGTCGGGTGGCCCGGACCTGGCCGAGGAGCTGGAGGCCAACGGCTACGAGAAGTACGTCGCGGCAGGGGTCTGACATGAAGGGTCTGCTGCCCGACCTGGATCTGGTCCGCAAGGACTTCCCGATCCTGGAGCGCACCTTCGACGGCGGCGAGACCCCGCTGGTCTACCTCGACAGCGCCAACACCTCGCAGAAGCCGCAGATCGTGATCGACACCATGGTCGACCACCTGGAGCGGCACAACGCCAACATCGCCCGGGCGATGCACCACCTGGGTGCTGAGGCCACCGAGGCGTTCGAGGGGGCGCGCGACACCGTCGCGCGCTTCCTCGGCGCGCCCGAGCGCGACGAGGTGATCTTCACCAAGAACGCCTCCGAGGGGCTCAACCTGGTCGCCAACACCGTGCCGCTGGCCGAGGGCGACGTGGTCGTGACCACCGAGATGGAGCACCACTCCAACATCGTTCCGTGGCAGCTCGCCACGCAGCGTGCGGGTGCGACGTTGAAGTGGTTCGGGCTCACCGACTCCGGAGATCTCGACCTGTCGAACATCGACGAGCTGATCACGCCGGCGACCAAGGTCGTCGCGCTGACCTGGGTCTCCAACATGCTCGGCACGATCAACCCGGTCGCCGAGATCGCCCGCAAGGCCCACGAGGTCGGCGCGCTGGTCGTCGTCGACGCCGCGCAGGCCGCGCCGGTGCTGCCGATCGACCTGGCCTCGATGGCCGAGGAGGAGCGTCCCGACTTCCTCGTCTTCACCGGCCACAAGGTCGTCGGCCCGACCGGTATCGGCGTCCTGTGGGGCCGGCGTGCCGCGCTCGAGGCGCTGCCGCCGTTCCTCGGTGGCGGCGAGATGATCGCGACGGTGACGATGGAGAAGTCGACCTACGCGCCGATCCCGCACAAGTTCGAGGCCGGCACGCCGCCGATCGCCGAGGCCGTGGGTCTCGGAGCGGCACTCGAATACCTCATGCACGTCGGCATGGAGAACGTCCACGCCCACGAGCAGGCGATCACTGCCTACGCGCTGGAGCGCCTCGCGACCGTCCCGGGCGTGACCGTGCTCGGCCCGGCCGACGCGGCCAAGCGCGGCGGGGCGATCTCCTTCGAGCTCGACGGTGTGCATCCGCACGACGTGGCCCAGGTCCTCGACTCCAAGGGCGTCGCCATCCGCGCCGGGCACCACTGCGCCAAGCCGGCTCACCAGCGGTTCGGCGTACAGGCCTCCAACCGGATGTCGTCCTACCTCTACACCACGCCCGCCGAGATCGACGCGCTGGTCGAGGGGTTGGAATACGTACGCACGTTCTTCAAGTTGGACCAGTGATGACTGCCGCGAACCTCGAGAGCATGTACCAGGAGATCATCCTGGATCACTACAAGAACCCGCACGGGAAGGGTCTTCGCGACCCCTTCGAGGCGGAGGTTCACCACGTCAACCCGACCTGCGGTGACGAGATCACCCTGCGGATCCACGTCGCCGGCGGCAAGATCGAGGACATCTCCTACGACGCCCTCGGCTGTTCGATCTCGCAGGCATCGGCCTCCGTGCTCAACGACCTGGTCGTCGGCAGGACGGTCGACGATGCGATGGTCATCCACGAGGAGTTCCTGCGGCTGATGCAGGGCAAGGGCCAGGTGGAGCCCGACGAGGACATTCTGGAGGACGGCATCGCCTTCGCCGGCGTCGCCAAGTTCCCCGCCCGGATCAAGTGCGCGCTGCTGTCGTGGATGGCGTGGAAAGACGCCACCGCCAAGGCTGTCGCCGAGGAGAACTGATGACTGAGACCGACCACACTGAGCACAATCATGCGGGACACGACCACGCGGGTCATGACCACTCCGGTCACGACCACTCGGGCCACGGCCATGGCCACGGTCACGAGGCCCCGGAGTGGCAGGGGATGCGTACGTCCACGGTCGAGGGCGCGAGCCTGAAGATCGAGGACGTCGAGGAGGCGATGAAGGACGTCGTCGACCCCGAGCTCGGCATCAACGTCGTCGACCTGGGTCTGATCTACGGTCTGCACATCGAGGACCACTCCAACGTGGTCATCGACATGACGCTGACCTCGGCGGCCTGCCCGCTGACCGACGTCATCCAGGACCAGACCGCCCAGGCCTTGGAGGGCATGGTCAACGACGTGCACATCAACTGGGTCTGGATGCCGCCGTGGGGCCCGGACAAGATCACCCCCGACGGCCGCGAGATGCTGCGCGCGCTCGGGTTCAACGTCTGATCCCGTTCATCGACGGCATAACGCACCGCTGGGTGACAGGGCTGGTCAGGGCCACGCCTCTCGGTGACACGCCTCGGTCGGGTGGTTGCGGGGTGTAGACACCAAGCTCGGGCCTCTGTCGGGTGTGCTGCCCAACCGGGCCTGTGTCTGTCAGGAGATCAGGCGTACTCCCGTCCTGGGCGGTCGCGATGGGCCGTCGGATCGCCAGGACCGAGGTCGTCCGCGATCTCCTTGCGGTGCTGCTCGAGGCGATCGCGTACGTGCGCATCGGTCTTCGAGAACGCATCGGCTGCGATCGCCAAGACCTCGCCGGCGTCGATGCAGTGCTGCCCCATGTTCAGCAGCACTGTGGTGAGCGCGTCGGTGAGCACCTCGATGAGGCCGCTCGGGCCGGTGGGTCCCAACCCGATGCTCGACGGTCGACCGAACGCGCTGCTCCCGGGGAAGACGTCGATGGCCTTCGCCGTGTTTCGGATTTGCTCGCCGACGAAACGCATGTCGTCGTTGCCGATGGTTCGGAGCTTGCCGGGATCGACGTACACCTCCTCGCGCGCCGTGACCAGGTCAGTCGGATCAGTCTCGGAGAACAGGTCATCGGGGCGTGGGGGAGCGAACTTCGGCTCGGAGCCGGTGGCGCCGCTCATCTCCTGAAGCATCGCGTCCAGGATTTCCCAGACGGCCTGCTCCTCGGTGCGTATCCGCTCATTGAGCTTCTTGACGGCTGCGGCTGTGTTGTCGAGCACCACCTGCATGTTGGGTCCATGGAGTTCGCGTGTGTCGGGGGTCGCCGGAATCAGGGAAGTTGCCTTCTCGACCGTTGACAGCAACGTATTGGCCACCCCGACCACCGCGCCCACAGGACCGGATACCAAGAGGCCAACCACGCCTTGCATGATGCCCAAGACGGTCCAACCGGCCTTCGCGTCCGTCCCGATGGGGTACATGGCCTTCGCTGCTTGCTCGGCGATCAGGGTGATCGCCTTGCGGGAGCGAATCCAGATCTGCTCCTCAGTGCGGTATGCCGCGGCCAGTGCGGCCCCAGCCACGGCGTCATTCATACAACTGGGGGCGACCCACGTGAGGAAGTTCTTGCTGAAGGCGTCTACCGTCGCGGCATTGAACGGCGCCAGCTCTGAGACCACGAAGGACAGCCGCGCGGCCAGTGCATTGCCTGACGGCTTGGACGTTTCTCCTGGTACCTGCCCACCACAGGCCAGCACCGAGATCGCGTCTTCAACCGACGTGGCGGGACCGGAGAACCGTGAGCTGTCGTAGGGGTTGGGCAGGTCGTGCCAGTCGCGGAATACGTCCTCGACGGCCTGCGTCCACGGCTCATAGACGTCGGCGGTCGGATCGAAATGGATGTCTGACTCTTGCGTGTCGCCCAGACCCGCCGATGGTTCGGCGCGCAATGTCACCACGCCGGTGGGGGGACCGCCGGGGCCAGGGAAGCTCGTCACTACATAGCCCGACGCTCGGTGCACGTAGTGGTCGCCATGGAGGCTGCAGTCGTAGTTGTAGGACATCTCGGCCTGGATGGCCGCGTGCGCGACCTTCTCGACCAGCGAGCGGAGGTCCTCGTAGGAACCATGCGGTTGCGGATCAGAAGCGGTCATCTGCATTTCCTCTCAACGCGCGGTGCGGTCAGCCCGGACTACTTCGGCAAGCGTGACCGAGCCCGCTTTCACTTGTCTGTCACGCCGCCAGTTGTCGAACGTTGTTGGTGGGTTGTCTCGTGAGCGCCGGGCAGGCAACCGCATCCGGCCCGAAGTCAGGTGAACCATCACCCCGGGTGGCCGCACCGAACTCGATGCCTCGCGACCCGGGCCGTTCGTGGATCGTGGGAGTCCTGAGGTCACCGGGTGACATCAGGACTCCCACGTCACTTTTCACGCAACTCTTCCCGCTCTCGCGATCGCTTCCTGGCTGCGCTTGTAGGGCTTTCTTCCGGGAGTTCTGGGCTCGGTGCGGGGCTTCCCGCTCTCCAGGAGGACGCCTCCCCACACACCCCACTCCCGCCGGGCGGTCCCGAGGTCGAGGCAGGTCTGCCGCATCGGGCAGCCGGCGCAGACCTCCTGCGCCTCGGCGAGCTGGGTGAGGTCCTCGGGGTGAAAGAGCTCCGGGTCCTCGCCCACACAGGCCCACTCGTCGGTCCGGGGAGTCGGGTGCTTCAGCGTCAGCTCGTAGGTCTTGGTGCTGAATCCCTCTCCGAAGAGTGTGATGATCTCCATCTCGTTCACCTCCTGGTGATGCTGCTGGACATGAGAAAGGGCCGCTCCCGTCGATCGGAGCGGCCCTGGTGGGTGCGGTGAGCACCTACGGTCGTTGCGGCTCCATGCGCACAAAGTCCACGCCCTGGACCGGTCGGACCAGGATGTCGTAGGTGGTGATGCATTCGCTCATGTCCTCAACGCTACTGACCGCACCCCTGCGCGGCCACTGGTTTGTTTGGCAGGGTGGAGGCATGGACGTAGCCGCCCGCACCGCAGCCAACCGCCGCCTGCTCGCCGACTTCTTCGACGGCCTCGACGAGTCCCAGCTGGAGACGCGGAGCCTCTGCTCGGCCTGGACGGTGAGGGAGGTGCTGGGGCACAGTGCGATGCCGTTCTCGGTCGGGATCGGCCGGCTGCTGTGGCGCACGATGCTGGCCCGCGGCTCCATCGACCGCGCCTCCGCCGCGATCGCCGAGGAGCAGGCTCGCCGGCCGGTCAACGAGCTGACCGACCTGCTGAGGACGTACGCCACCAAGCGAGTGCCGGCACCCGGGGTCGGTCCGATGGGGCAGTTCACCGACCACTGCATCCATCTGCGTGACTGTGTCCGGCCGCTCGGTCTCGACACCGACGTCTCGCTCGAGGACTGGCGCGCGGTGCTCGACTGGTTGCCGACCAGGCAGGCCTCGCTCGGGGTGGTCCCGGCCGGACGGCTCGACGGGCTCGCGCTGCGCGCGACCGACCAGGACTGGTCCTGGACCGCGGCCGATGGCTCGGGCGGAGAGGTCGCCGGTCCCAGCGAGGCCCTGGCGATGGCGGTCTCCGGCCGGTCGGTCGCGCTGGTGGATCTCGACGGACCCGGGGTGGCGACGTTGCGGAAGCGGATCGGTTGACCCGGGTAGGCTCCGCGGACGTGGAGGCTCCTGGTCGGATCTGGTTCGGGTACATCGCCGCGGTGGGGATCGCGGTGATCGGGCTGATCACCCTCGACCCGCTGGCGTTCGGCCTGGCGGTCGCCGTGCTGGTCGCGACGGTGCTGGGGGAGAGGTACCGCGGTCGCCAGATCGCCCTCGCCGCCGCCGCGCAGGACCCCGACCTCCCCGAGCTGGTCGCCCGGTGGGCCCGCGGCTGGGCCTACGCGCGGGGATGCCCGCGCCCCGCGACGGTGCCCGGAGGCGTACGCGTCGAGGTGGGACAGCCCGGGCGCCAGGTCGAGTGGGTGGCGACCGACGCCGCGGACACGCTCGCCGGGCTCGTCGACAGCGCCCGGGCCACGCCCGAGGCGTGGCTCTCCGTCGTGACCGAGTCGCCCGCGGGCGTACGTCCCTGGTTGGTCGAGGCCGGGCTGGTCACCGACGACCGCGAGGAGGCGCTGATGTCGATCGACCTCGCCGACCATGCGTCCCGCGAGCTCCCGGAGGGCTACCGCGCCGAGGTGGAGCGCGACGGCGGTGTCATCACGGTGACGGTGCGCGCGGGGGAGGCTGCGGCCGCGGATGGAACGATCGCCGTCATCGGCACCGACGCCGTCGCTGACCGCATCCGGACCGACCCCGACCATCGGCGCCGCGGGCTCGGCGGCGCGGTGATGAGCCTGCTCGTCGCGGCCGCTCGCGAGGCCGGTGCGGGCCACGGCCTCCTGGTCGCCAGCGAGATGGGCGAGCCGCTCTACGCCGGCCTCGGCTGGCACGCCGAAGCCCGCCTGGTGACCGCGCGATCACCCGCGCCGGACACCTCCGTCGAGTCCCGGCGCGGTCAGCGCGAACTGTGATTGAGTGTCGCCTATGAGCGACGACGCCGTCATGGCCCCCGACAACCCTGAGCAAGAGGCAGAGGTTGCCGCGTTCTGGGAGGACGTGAAGCATCACGCCCACCTGAGTGCCGCCCCGGGCTACTTCGGCGCGTCCCCGCTGGAGGCGCTGCAGCCACCGGCGTGGGGGTTCGGCGGGACGCCGGAAGAGGCAGACGGGCTGCTCGAGCTCGTCCTCGAGGGAGTGAAGACGGCGACGGCCACGGCGCAGTGGGACTTCGAGAGCGGCGAGGAGCCGTTCCCGACCGTGGGCGGCATGAGCATCATCCTCGACGGGTCCGGTCATCCGCGGGCACTGATCGCCACCACCCAGGTCGACGTCGCCCCGTTCCGGGAGGTCCCCGAGGAGTTCGCCCGGCTGGAGGGTGAGGGCGACCTGTCGCTCGAATACTGGCGCGAGGTCCACGAACGCTTCTTCACCGAGTTCGCCGGTCCCGACCACGAGTTCAGCGAGGACATGGCGGTCGTGATGGAACAGTTCGAGCTCGTCTGGCCGAAGCCTGAGTGACCGCTGCGTGGGTGAGCAGCGGAGCCGCCTCGAGGCGGGCGAGTGGTATCTCGACGATGCCGAGCTCCAGAGCCTCCGCCGCGACTGCTTGCGGCGCCTTGACCGCTTCAACGCCGCTGGAGCCGACGATGACGACGTACGCGGCACGGTGCTGCGTGAGCTCCTCGGCGAGGTCGGTTCGAACGTCGAGGTCGTGCCTCGCTTCCAATGCTCCTACGGCTACAACATCAGCCTGGGCGACCGGGCGTTCGTCAACGCCAACGCCTTCCTCATGGACGACGCGCCGATCCGGGTCGGCGCCGACGTACGCATGGGGCCTGGCGCGCAGCTGGTCACTGCCCTGCACCCCATCGAAGACCCGGAGAAGCGGCGCGAGGGATGGGAGCGCGCACTGCCGATCGAGATCGGCTCGAACGTCTGGCTGGGCACGAACGTCACCGTCGGTGCGGGCGTGAGGATCGGTGCTGACTCCGTGATCGGTGCGGGAAGCGTCGTACTGAGCGATGTGCCCGATCGGGTCGTCGCGGCGGGAACGCCAGCGAGAGTGATCCGCCACGTCGGATGATGGGCCCATGACACCGACCGAGCTGACCGACCGGATCCGGGAGATCTGTCTCCGGTTCCCGGAGAGTGCCGAGCGGGTCACCCATGGGTCGCCCGGCTTCTTCGTGAAGAAGCAGTTCGTGATGCTGTGGCCGCAGGGCCATCACGGGCGGGACGAGCCGCATCTGTGGGCGGCTGCGGCGGCGGGAGTGCAGACCGAGGTCGTCGGTGACGATCCCGAGCGCTTCTTCGTACCTCCCTACGTCGGTGGTCGCGGCTGGGTCGGCATGCGGCTCGACGGCGACGTCGACTGGGGTGAGGTCGCCGAGATCTGCGAGGACGCCTACCGCCAGATCGCGCCGCCACGGCTGCTGCGTGGCCTGGACCGGTAGCGTACGGACATGCCCAACGTCGCCGTCCCGGTCGCTCGGATCCAGCGCTGGGTCGACAACTTCGCCGGGCGCCACGGCCAGACCCGGCTCGCGGTCGACTCCGGTGCGCTGACCGGTGCTGCGGCCGACGGTTCCTCGTTCATCGCGGCGCTGCCGTTCGAGAGGACGTACGCCGGGCCGGCCGAGGTCGAGGCGTTCATCGACGCCTCGGCGGCCCCGCGGGCCTGGGGCCTGCTGCTGGTGCGCAAGGGCGGCTTCGCGATCGCCCGGATGAGCGGCGGCGAGATCGCCGACCACAAGATCGGGCGCCGGCACGTCCAGGGGAAGACCAAGGCGGGTGGCTGGAGTCAGCAGCGCTTCGCCCGGCGCCGGGCCAACCAGGCCAGCGCTGCGTACGAGGCGGCGGCCGAGCACGCCGCCCGGATCCTCGACGGGCTGCGTGGTCCGCTCGTGACCGGCGGCGACCACGGCGGCGTCGACGACGTGCTCGCGGATCGGCGGCTTCAGGCGCTCACGGTGACCGGGTTGTGGCTGGCCGTGCAGGACCCCAACCGCGCGGTGCTCGATCAGGCCATCGAGGAGGCCCAGAAGGTGCGGATCGAGGTCCTCAACGCCGACAGCTGACGCCTCAGGGGAGCTGCCAGACTCCGGGTGAGCCCTTGATCATCAGGCCGTCGGTCAGCAGCGTCTGGCGGGCGCGTCGCGCCGCGTAGCGCCAGCGGAGCTCGCCTTCCGGGGTGGTCTCGAAGTCTCCGGGCAGGAGGCTGTCGGCCAGCTGGCTCTCGAGCTCGTCGAGGACGTCGTCGGCGGACATCGAGCCGCCGGCGGTCTCGAGGATCTCGAGGATGAGCGGCGCGAAGGCGGCCGGCGGGGTCCACTTGCGGGGAGCCGACTTGGTGACGACCTTCGGCGCGGCGGCCGTCGTGCTCGTCGTGGTCTTGCGCACCCGGGTCGCCGGCTTCTTCACTGGAGCCGGGGCGGGCGGGGCCGGGGGCCGCCCATGGATGCACTGTGACTTCGGCAGGTCGCACAGCTCGCAGTAGTCAGTCTCGGACATCGGCTCAACCATATCGGCACCGAGATCAAACTCAGCATCCCGTCAACGCATCTGTCATCGCCTTGCGGCGGCGAGTGCCGTTGCGACCTGCGAGGATGCGCTACTTTGGCAAGCATGTGGCAGCCCGACCCAGGGTGGCTCGTCCTCCCCGGCGGCACCGGACCCTCCACGCTGGGGGTCTGGCGCACCGCCGTGGGCGAGGAGCAGGAGCCGGTCGTGGTCAAACGCCTCGGGCAGCCGGGGACGTACGATCCGGCCGAGCTGGGCCGCCGGCGACACTTCGCCTACTGGCGGCGGGCGGCCGACGTCGCCACCTCGGGGCTCGTCGAGGACACCCCGGGCATGATCGGTGCGCACACGAGCGTCGCCGAGGACGACGAGGGCATCACGCTGACCACCGAGTGGGTCGAGGACGCCGCCAACTCCGGGCTCTTCGCCGCGCTCTCGATGGGCCGCTTCGCCGGCGCGGACCTGGGCGAGGTGCGCTGGCTGGCGCGCGACCAGTTCCGCGACCGGATCGCGCGGGTGGAGTACAACGGCGGCTGGCCGACCATGATGCGCACGACCGCCGCGGACATCGCCCACACCCTCTGGGAGCGGCGCGGGCGCTTCACCAGCCTCCTCGACGAGCTGCCCCAGGTCGCCCAGCACGGCGACCCGGCGCCGCAGAACCTCCTCGGCCGCACCGAGGACGGCGAGCAGCTGATCGCGATCGACTGGTCGAGCCTGGGCCACGGACCCGTCGGTGGTGATCTCGGGCTCTATCTGCTGCACGCCCGGGAGTCGTTCGAGCCACTGCTGGAGGCGTACGTCCTGGGGCTGCCCGCCGGCGTCGCGACCCGTGAGGAGGTGAAGCTCGGCGCGCAGATCAGCGCGGTCTACACCGCGCTGAGCCGCGCCGAGTGGGCGCTGAGCCGGATCACGCCGGGGGAGGGCCCGCTGCTCGCCAAGTTCCGCCACCCCGCGGTCGCTCCCCACCTGCGGAACCTGCAGAAGCAGGCGCCGCTGGTGGAGGCGCTGCTCGAGATGTAGCGAAGGCCCGGACGGTTACGGGTTGTCGAGGTCGTTCGCCTTGAACGTGTCGCAGCCGGCGATCGAGTCGGGGGTGGTCAGGCCCTTCCTGAACCAGGCGATCCGCTGCTCGGAGGAGCCGTGGGTGTACTGCGAGGTGTCGACCCGGCCGGTGGTCCGGGACTGGATGTGGTCGTCGCCGACGGTCTTGGCGGCGGTGATGCCCTCGGTGATGTCCTGGTCGGTGATGTCCTCGACGAACCCGTCGCCTTCGGCGGCCGCGGTCCACATGCCGGCGTAGCAGTCGGCCTGCAGCTCCAGGCGTACGGCGTCGGACTCGGGACCCTGTTGCGTGCGGACCTGGCCCATGGTGCCGAGCAGGTTCTGGATGTGGTGGCCGTACTCGTGGGCGAGCACGTAGGCGCGTACGAAGGTGGTGTCCTGCCCGCCGAGCTGCTCGAAGATCGAGTCGAAGAACGTCGGGTCGAGGTAGATGGTCTCGTCGGCCGGGCAGTAGAACGGGCCGACGGCGCTGGAGGCAGAGCCGCAGCCGCCGGTCTGGACCTGGTCGGCGAAGATCACCACGGACTGCTCGGGGCGGAACCGGCCGGAGAGGTCCCGCTGGGAGTCCCAGTAGCCGGTCATCGAGTTCTCCAGCGCCACGAAGGCGCAGTTCTCGTCGGTGTTGGCGTCCTCGCCGGTCTCGCACGATCCGAAGTCGCCGGTGTCGCCGCCCTCGGCCGCCTCGATGCCGCCGAAGGTGCCGGTGCCGACCGACGTCGAGCCTCCGCTGTCGCCGAGGACCTGCGGCCCGACACCCATGCACTGGGTGACGAGGAAGAAGACCAGGAGCAGGATGACGGTGCCGATGCCGCCGCTCGCCTTGCCTCCGGGGATCGGGATCCGGCCGCCACCTCCACCGCCGAACCCGCCACCGCCGCCCCCGCCGGAGGTCCGGCTGGTGTCGAGTCTGGCCTTCGGGTTGAACCGCATCTTGTCCCCCTGGAGGTGGTGATGTGTGGGACCGAGTGCCCCGCCCATACACTAGTGACGGAGATGATCACTGCCCATGACCTAGAAGTCCGCGTCGGCGCCAGACTTTTGATGGAGAACGTCACATTCCGAGTCGGACCCGGCGACAAGGTCGGGCTCGTAGGCCGCAACGGCGCTGGAAAGACGACCCTGACGAAGGTGCTCGCCGGTGACCACCTGCCTGCCTCAGGAACGGTGTCCAACACCGGCGAGATCGGCTATCTGCCCCAGGACCCACGGGTCGGCGACCCCGAGGTGATCGCCAAGGACCGGATCCTGTCCGCGCGCGGGCTCGACGATGCCGTACGCCGCATGCGGATCGCCGAGGAGGAGATGGGATCGGATGATCCCAACGTCCGCGAGAAGGCGATGAAGCGCTACCAGCGCGCCCACGACGAGCTCGACGCCGGCGGTGGCTACGCGGCCGAGACCGAGGCCCTGCAGATCGCCCAGTCGCTCGGCATCCCCGACCGGATCATGACCCAGCCGCTCAAGACGCTCTCCGGCGGTCAACGCCGCCGGGTCGAGCTGGCGCGCATCCTGTTCTCCAGCGCCGAGGTGCTGATCCTCGACGAGCCGACCAACCACCTCGACGCCGACTCGATCATCTGGCTGCGCGACTGGATGAAGTCCTACAAGGGCGGCTTCATCGTGATCTCCCACGACAACGACCTGCTCGCCCAGACGGTCAACAAGGTCTTCCACCTCGACGGCAACCGTGAGGTGATCGACATCTACAACATGCCGTGGAAGCAGTACCTGACCCAGCGCGAGACCGACGAGGCCCGGCGCAAGCGCGAGCTGATGAACGCGCAGAACAAGGCCAAGACGCTCACCGACCAGGCCAACAAGATGCGTGCCAAGGCCACCAAGGCGACCGCCGCGCAGAGCATGCTCAAGCGTGCCGAGAAGATCATGGCGGGCGTCGAGGGGGAGCGGCAGCAGGAGAAGGTCGCCGCGATCAAGTTCCCCTCGCCGGCGCCGTCCGGCAAGACTCCGCTCACCGCTCACGACCTGTCGAAGTCCTACGGCGGCCTGGAGGTCTTCACCGCGGTCGACCTGGCCATCGACAAGGGGACCCGCGTGGTCATCCTCGGTCTCAACGGCGCCGGGAAGACGACGATGCTGCGCATCCTGGCCGGCGTCGACGCCTCCGACACCGGTGAGGTCGTGCCGGGGCACGGGCTCAAGATCGGCTACTACGCCCAGGAGCACGAGACCCTCGACACCAAGCGGTCGGTGCTGCAGAACATGCAGTCCTCGGCGCCGCAGCTGACCGACACCGAGGCCCGCACCGTGCTGGGTGCGTTCCTCTTTTCCGGCGACGACGTGCACAAGCCCGCCGGCGTGCTCTCCGGAGGCGAGAAGACCCGGCTGGCGCTGGCCTCCCTGGTCGTCTCCAAGGCCAACGTGCTCCTGCTCGACGAGCCCACCAACAACCTCGACCCGGCCTCCCGCGAAGAGGTGCTCAACGCGATCCGCCGCTACGAGGGCGCGATCGTGCTGGTCACCCACGACGAGGGCGCCGTGCACGCGCTGGAGCCCGACAAGGTGCTCATCCTGCCCGACGGTGTCGAGGACCTGTGGAACGAGGAGTACGCCGACCTGGTCTCGCTCGCCTGAGGCCGAGTCGGCTCAAACTGACGAGATCCGGCGCCGGGGGGGGGCGGGGGTTAACAAACACACGCAGCCGGGCAAAGTGTGGGTG
>NZ_JBHWLY010000092.1:0-23163 GCF_042730435.1 Nocardioides sp. NPDC059952
GCCGTGCACCTCGCTGCGGAGCCGGGCCATGGTGGCGTCGAGGTCGGCCGCGGTGCGGGCCGCGGCGCCGAGCTCATCGCGCAGGGTGCTGGGGACGGTGCCGTCGTACTTGTAGTAGATCGAGTGCTCGACGCTGGCCCAGAAGTCCATCGCGATCGTGCGGATCTGCAGCTCGACCGGCACGTCCACCACCCGGTCGGAGAGGTAGACCGGCACCTTGATGATCAGGTGGAGGCTGCGGTAGCCGTTGGCCTTCGGGTCGGCGATGTAGTCCTCGACCTCGACCACGTCGACGTCGGACTGGCCGCCCAGCATCTCCATGATCCAGTAGACGTCGGAGACGAACGGGCAGACCACCCGGATCCCGGCGATGTCGCGGATCTGCTGCTCGAGCGCCGTCAGGGTGGGCAGGCAGCCGATCTTGCGCGCCTTGGCGAGCAGGCTGTCGGCCGACTTGAGCCGGGTGCGTACGTGCTCGATCGGGCTGTGGTCGTGGGTGTGCTCGAACTCCTCGCGCAGGATCGCGATCTTGGTCGAGACCTCGTCCATCGCGAACTTGTAGCGCATCCGGAACTGGTCCAGCTCGCGCGCCGTCTCACGGGTCATGTCGTCGGCGCTCGCCTCGACGAGATCGACCAACCCGTTGAGCGGGTTGTCGTCGACTGTGGTCATCGTCCCCCCTTGTGACGTGACCATCTTTGCAGGCGGCGACAAGACGACGGTGTGGTGCCCGGCACGTGGAGCGGGGCGAGCGGCCCGGATACCACCAGGTCTTCTGTCCCTTTCCTGGACACCGGCGTGCGGCTCGTCGCGGGCGCCCGATACAGTGACACCCCTCGGGGGATAAATACCCCTCGGGGGATAAGAGTCTGTTCGGGCTGCCTACGAGTAAGGACACTTCCCCCACATGCGCATTCTGCTGCTCGTCTCCGCGTTCAACGGCCTGACCCAGCGGGTCTGGTGCGATCTCACCGAGGGTGGCCACGACGTCGGCGTCGTGCTGGCGCCCGTCCATGACGACTCGTCGCTGGTGGCGGCCGTCGAGGCGATCGAGCCCGAGCTGATCCTGTGTCCGTTCCTCAAGCACCGGGTGCCGGAGGCGGTCTGGGGTCGCTACCCGACCGTCGTGATCCACCCGGGACCGGTGGGCGACCGGGGCCCGTCCTCGCTCGACCACGCCACCCTCGACGGGCGTGAGCGCTGGGGCGTCACGGCCCTGTCCGCCGTCGAGGAGATGGACGCCGGCCCGGTCTGGGCGACCGAGACGTTCGCGATGTCCGAGGTGCCGATCGCGAAGAGCGCGCTCTACAACGGCCCGGTGGCCGACGCGGCGATGGACTGCGTCGCGGAGGTGCTCCGGATGGTCGAGGCGGGGGAGACTCCCAGGCCCGCCGAGGAGTGGGCCGCCGAGGTCGAGGGCACCGGCGAGCTGCCGCTGCTGCGCCGGACGGCCTTCGAGATCGACTGGTCCGCGCCGGCCACGGAGATCGCCCGGCGGATCGCGGCGGCCGACGGCGCCCCGGGTGCGCCGGCGACCATCGAGGGACAGACGTACTGTCTCTTCGACGCCGCCGCGACTCCTGAGAGCCATGGTGACATGCAGCCCGGCACCGTGGTCGGGGTCGACACCGACGCGGTCGCGATCGCCACCGGCGACGGCACCCTGTGGGTCGGCTACGCCGCCACACTCGAGAAGAAGCGCGGCCCCAAGCTCCCGGCCGCCTGGGTGCTCGACACCCGGCACGCGCCCTACCGGAGGATGCCGGACGAGCTGGCCGAGACGACCTACGAGCGCGACGGCGACGTCGGCTACCTGACCCTCCGCTCCTACAGCGGTGCGATGCACACCCAGCAGTGCCGCCGGATGACCGATGCCGTCCGCAAGGCGCTCGTCGAGGACACCACGGTCCTGGTCGTACGCGGCACCGAGCACGCCTTCTCCAACGGCATCCACCTCGGCGTCATCGAGGCGGCCCAGGACCCGGCGGCCGAGGCCTGGGACAACATCCGGGCCATCGACGAGCTCTGCGTGGCGCTCGCCGAGGCCGAGCAGCTGACCATCGCGGCGTTCACCGCCAATGCCGGTGCCGGCGGCGTGATGGCCGGCCTCTGTGCCGACATCACGGTCGCGCGCGCCGGCGTCGTGCTGAACCCTTACTACGACATGGGCATCTTCGGCTCCGAGCTGCACACCTGGGGCCTGCCGAGCCGGGTCGGCGCCGAGAAGGCCGACGAGCTGCTCGGCGCGAAGCTGCCGATCTCGGCGGCCGAGGCCGCGCGGATCGGCATGGTCAGCGACCTCGGTCCGCGCGACGCGGCCGAGTTCGACTGCTGGCTGCGCGACCTCGCTCAGGGCATCGCCGAGCCCGAGGCGTACGTCCCGGCCCTGGCGGCCCGCGAGGCACGCCGCGCCGGCGCGATGCCGATGTCCTACTACCAGAGCATCGAGCTGGCCGAGATGGCTCGCGACATCTTCGACGACCGCTTCGGGTTCGCCGCGAAGCGGAAGGCGTTCGTCACGAAGGCGGCGCCGACCGAGACGCCGGCCAAGATCCTGTTCTGACTGTTGACAAACTAGAACGTGTTCCACCAATCTGAGGCGTGTGATCTGACTCACACGCCTCTAGGAGGAGCACGTGACCCAGGCGCCCCCGCCGCCCGAGATGACCTTCCAGAAGTCGGGCCGCGACCCCGCGGCGATCGGCGCCAGGCTCGAGCAGTGGCTGACCACTGCGCTCCCGCCCGGCGCCGATCCCGAGGTCGCCATCCTCGGCGGCATCGACGCCAACGGGCTCTCCAGCGAGACCGTCCTGCTCGATGTCACCTCGACCGTCGACGAGGACCGGCAGACCAAGGCGTACGTCCTCCGGGTGGCGCCCCGCCCCGAGGACGTCCCGGTCTTCGCGACCTATGACCTGCAGGCGCAGTACGACGCGATGCGCCTGGCCGGCTCGCTGTCGCCCGTCCCGGTGCCGGAGGTCGGCCTCGCCGAGATGAGCGGCTCGGTCCTGGGGACCCCGTTCTTCCTGATGGAGCGGGTCGACGGGGTCGTCCCGCCCGACGTCATGCCCTACAACTTCGGCGACAGCTGGCTCTTCGACGCCTCGCCCTCGGACCGGGCGGCGCTCCAGCAGCGCTCGGTCGAGGTGCTCGCCGGGCTCCACTCGATCCCCGACGCCGCGTCGCGGTTCGAGTTCCTCGATCCGGGTCTCGCTGGGCATTCCGGCGAGACGCTGATCGCCCGCAACCTGGCCAAGACCCGAGCCTGGTACGCCTTCGCCTCCACCGCCGAGGAGTGGGGCGCTCGCTCGCCGCTGGTCGAGCGCGGCCTGGCCTGGCTCGAGGCCAACCTTCCCGACACTGATCTCTCCGAAGATGGCGGCGAGCCGGTCCTGTGCTGGGGTGACGCGCGGATCGGCAACATCATCTACCGCGACTTCGCGCCGGTGGCGGTCCTCGACTGGGAGATGGTCAGTCTCGGGCCCCGTGAGATGGACGTGACCTGGATGATCTTCGCCCACCGCATCTTCGAGGACCTGGCCGCCATGCTGGAGCTGCCGGGGATGCCGGATTTCCTCACCGCGTCCGAGGTGCGGGAGGCGTACGCCGCGGCGACCGGTGTCGAGCTCGGCGACTTGACCTGGCATGAGGTCCATGCGGCGGTCATGTGGGGGATCATCTACCTGCGCATCGCGGCCCGGCAGATCCACTTCGGTGAGATCGAGGCGCCCGAGGACCCGGAGTCGACGCTCTATCACCGGGCGATGTTCGAGGCGATGCTGGGCGAGGTCGGTGCATGAGCGGGCTCGAGTCGCACGGGGAGTATGTCGGCGTCGGGCCGCTCGACGAGTACCCGATCCATCAGCTCCCGCGCCCGGTGGCCTGGGCGGGCAGCAGCGACCGCAACTTCTATGACCGCTGCTACCTCAACGCCCACGACCGCACCGGAGACCTCTTCCTCATCACCGGGATGGGGTTCTACCCCAACCTCGGCACCAAGGACGCGTACGTCCTGCTCCGCCGTGGCGACGAGCAGACCGCCGTGCACCTGGGCGACGGCGCAGACCCGCGGGGCGGTGACCGGATGGAGCAGCGGGTCGGGGCGTACCGGATCGAGGTCACCGAGCCGCTGCGGAAGCTCCGGCTGGTGATGGAGGAGACCCACGGGATCGCGCTGGATCTGCGCTGGGAGGGGTCGTTCGAGGTGGTCCAGGAGCAGCCGCACGTGATGCGTCAGGGGGCTGCCACCGTGCTCGACGCGCAGCGGTTCGCGCAGGTCGGGACCTGGGAGGGGGTGATCGAGGTCGACGGCGAGAGGATCGCCGTCGACCACGATCGCTGGGTCGGCACCCGGGACCGGTCCTGGGGGATCCGCCCCTCCGGCGAGGGGCTGCCGCCGGGCAAACCCGCCGATCCGGAGTTCGAGGGGATGTGGTGGCTCTACGTCCCGCTGCGGTTCGACGACTTCGCCGTCGTCCTGATCATCCAGGAGACCCCCGACGGACATCGGGTCCTCAACGACTGCACCCGGGTCTTCGCCGATGGCCGGGTCGAGCAGCTCGGCTGGCCGCACGTCCGGATCCACTACCGGGACGGGACGCGGCTCCCTGAGGGCGCGACGATCACGTGCACGACCCCGGACGGGAAGCAGCTCGTGCTCGAGGTCACCTCGCTGCTGGGTGCGCCGATCCATGTCGGCGGCGGCTACGGCGGCGACTCCGACTGGGCGCACGGGGTCTGGAAGGGCGCCGGGTTCACCGAGCGGCTGACCTACGACATGACGTCGGTGGAGGTCACCGGCCGGGTCCCGTTCGGGGTGATCGACCATGTCGGCCGCGCGGTCGCGCACGGTCCCGGGGCCGATGGGGTCGAGGGCTGGGGCCTCTTCGAGCACGGGATCCTCGGCCGTCACGACCCCTCCGGCTTCACCGACTGGCTCGACCGGATCTGAGGAACAGACCATGACCTACGACCACGACGCACTCTTCATCGGCGGCGCCTGGGCCAAGCCCGCGACCGACGCGACGATCGAGGTGATCTCGCCGCACAGCGAGGAGGTGGTGGCGCGGGTCCCCGAGGGCTCGGTGGAGGACATCGACGCCGCTGTCGCCGCGGCGCGCACGGCTTTCGACGAGGGCCCTTGGCCTCGGATGTCGCCGGAGGAACGGATCGAGATCGTCCAGGCGCTCTCGGGCCTCTATGCCGGCAGGCTCGGCGAGATGGCCGAGGTGATCACGGCCGAGATGGGCTCGACGATCTCGTTCAGCAACCTCGCCCAGGCGCCTGCGCCGTGGATGCAGATCGAGGCCTTCCTCGGCATCGCGCGCGAGTTCCCGTGGGAGTCGCGGCGGACCGGCGTGCTCGGCTCGGACGTCGTCGTACGCCACGAGCCGGTCGGCGTCGTCGCCGCGATCGCGCCGTGGAACGTCCCTCAGTTCACCGTGCTGTCCAAGCTCATCCCCGCGCTGCTGGCCGGCTGCACGATCGTGATCAAGCCCGCTCCGGAGACCCCGCTCGACGGCAACCTCCTCGCCGAGATGCTGATCGAGGCCGGGGTGCCCGAGGGCGTGGTCAGCATCGTCGCCGCGGGGCGCGAGGTCGGCGAGCACCTGGTCACGCACCCCGGCGTCGACAAGGTCGCGTTCACCGGGTCGACCGCGGCCGGCCGGCGGATCGGCGCGCTGTGCGGCGAACGGCTCAAGCGGGTCTCGCTCGAGCTCGGCGGCAAGTCGGCCGCGATCGTCCTCGACGACGCGGACCTCGCCGCCACGCTGGAGGGCCTCAAGTTCACCGCGTTGATGAACTCCGGTCAGGCCTGCGTCGCCCAGACCCGCGTGCTCGTCCCTGTCGGTCGCCATGACGAGATCGCCGGCGCGCTGGCGGAGACGGTCGCGGCGATGAAGGTCGGCGACCCGTCCGACCCGGCGAGCGAGGTCGGGCCGATGGTGGCCCGTCGCCAGCAGGAGCGGGTCGAGAAGTACATCGCCCTCGGTCAGGAGGAGGGTGCCCGCCTGCTCACCGGCGGCACCGGTCGTCCGGCCGGTCTCGACACGGGCTGGTACGTACGCCCGACCGTCTTCGCCGGCGTCGACAACCGGATGCGGATCGCCCAGGAGGAGATCTTCGGCCCGGTCCTCTCGGTGATCCCCTACGGCTCGGTCGAGGAGGCCGTACGCATCGCCAACGACTCCGACTACGGGCTGGCCGGGACGGTGTGGACCGCCGATCAGGAGGCTGGGCTCGATGTCGCCCGCCGGGTGCGGGCCGGGACGTACGGGGTGAACACCTACACGATGGACTTCGCGGCGCCCTTCGGTGGCTTCAAGGCCTCCGGGATCGGGCGGGAGTTCGGGGCGGAGGGCCTGGCTCAGTACACGGAGCTGAAGTCGGTCTACCTCTGATCCTGGCTGCGTCTCGTTCTCCGGAGGCACGTCTCAGGATCCGAGCAACGCTTTTATAGCTAATCTCTACTGACTTACTCTGGTTTGGACGGACCAACCAGAGGAGAGCCATGATCCGCCCCACCCCACCGCGCCTGACCGCCATCGCCGCCGTTCTCACCACCCTGCTCCTGGGGCTGACGGCCTGCGGCGGCGCCGATGCGTCCAGTGCCTCCAAGCTCGCCGCCGACGCGGCGCTCCCCGACCAGGTCCCGGAGGGGACCGTCCTGCGCCTCGGGCTGCCGCCGATCGAGGTGGCGCTGAAGACGTCCGGTCTGATCGACGAGGTCAAGGGCTATGAGATCGAGTGGGCCAACATCTCCGGTGGTCCGAAGAGCATCGAGGCGTTCCGGGCCGATGCGCTGGACGCGAGCTACGTCGCCGACATCCCGCCGCTGTTCGCGACCTGGACCGACACACCGGTCAAGATCGTCGCGGTCACGGAGAACCCGGACCCGCTCGACAACCCGATCTACGAGCTCGGGATCGCGCCGAAGTCGAAGGTCGAGACGCTCGCCGACCTCGAGGGCAAGAAGATCGCCTACTCGCCCGGCCAGGCCCAGGGGGCGCTGGTCCTCAAGACGCTCGAGTCCGCGGGGCTGACCCAGAAGGACGTCGAGCTGATCGAGATCCAGAGCGTCGACGACACCTTCTCCAACGCGCTGGCCTCCAACCAGGTCGACGTCGCGCCGCTCGGTGGACCGCAGCTGACCTCCTACCTGGCCAAGTACGGCCGTGACGGTGCCACCTCCATCCGGACCGGCATCCGCGACGACGCGACCCTGATCTACGGGCCGGAGGAGACCTTCGAGGACGCCGCCAAGGCGGCTGCGTTCAAGGACTTCCTCGCGCTGTGGGTCAAGTCGGAGAAGTGGGTCGACGAGCACCCGGACGAGTGGATCCAGGCCTACTACGTCGACCACGAGGGCCTGACCTTCGAGGACGGCAAGAAGGTCTTCGAGTCGTCGGGGCAGAGGATCATCCCGGAGAACTGGGACGGGTTCATCGAGCGTCAGCAGGAGACCGCCGACATCCTCTCGAAGGAGCAGAACCATCCTGAGCTGGACGTCAATGACCTCTACGACCGCCGCTACGAGAAGGTCATCGCCGAGGCGTTGAAGGGCGGTCAGTGATGGCCACCACGGCAGTCGAGGCGCCGATCGTCGGTGTCGTCTCGGAGAAGGCCACCGACAAGCGGGTCGTACGCCGTCGCCTCGGCCCCGGGCCGCGGGTCCCCGGCACGCTGTGGATCGGACCGATCCTGCTCCTGGGTCTGTGGTTCCTGGCCTCGGCGACGGGGGTGCTGGACCCGCGTACGCTGTCCGAGCCGTGGGTGGTGGTCGAGACCGCGCAGCGGCTGATCGCCGACGGACGGCTCCCCGAGGCGCTCGCGACCTCGGCCTATCGGGCATCGCTCGGGCTGGTGATCGGGGTCGGCGTCGGGCTGGTGCTGGCGCTGGTCTCCGGGCTCAGCCGGGTCGGTGAGGCGCTGATCGACGGTCCGGTGCAGGTCAAGCGGGCCATCCCGAGCCTGGCGCTGATGCCGCTGCTGATCCTGTGGCTGGGGATCGGGGAGCCGATGAAGGTGATCACGATCGCCCTCGGCGTACTCATCCCGATCTACATCCACACCCACAACGGGCTGCGTGGCATCGACAGCCGCTACGCGGAGCTGGCCGAGACCGTCGGCCTGGGGCGCGGCGCGTTCGTCCGGCATGTCGTGCTGCCGGGCGCGACCCCGGGTTTCCTGCTCGGGCTGCGGTTCGCGGTGCTCAACGCGCTGCTGTCGCTCGTGGTCGTCGAGCAGGTCAACGCGACCAGCGGCATCGGCCACATGATCACCCTCGCGTCCAGCTACGGCCAGACCGAGATCATCGTCGTCGGCCTGGTCGTCTACGCCCTGCTGGGCCTGGTCGCCGACGGCATCGTCCGCTTCACCGAGAGGAAGGCACTGGCATGGCGACGCACGCTGGAGAGTCACTGACCGGATCCGTAGGGCCCGCCGTACGTGTCGAGGGGCTGCACCGCAGCTTCTCCGAGGCCGGCGGGGTGCTCAACGGGCTCGACCTCACCATCGAGGCCGGTGAGTTCGTGGCGCTGATCGGGCGTTCGGGATCCGGGAAGTCCACGCTGCTACGGGCCCTGGCCGGCCTCGACCGCTCCGTTGCGGGCTCCGGTGTCGTGGATGTGCCCGAGCGGGTCTCGGTGGTCTTCCAGGACTCCCGGCTGCTGCCGTGGCGGCGGGTGTTGGACAACGTGATCCTGGGGCTTTCGGGTCCCGATGCCCGGGGTCGCGGTCTGGAGGCGCTCTCCGAGGTCGGGCTCGAGGGCCGCGACAGGGCCTGGCCGCACGAGCTCTCCGGTGGTGAGCAGCAACGCGCGGCGCTGGCGCGGTCGCTGGTTCGCGACCCGCAGCTGCTCCTCGCCGACGAGCCGTTCGGCGCCCTGGACGCGCTGACCCGGATCAAGATGCACAAGCTGCTCCAGAAGCTGTACGCCGCCCACAACCCCGCCATCCTGCTGGTCACCCACGACGTCGACGAGGCGATCACGCTCGCCGACCGGGTGATCGTGCTGGTCGACGGCGTGGTCGGCTCCGACATCCGGATCGACCTGGGCTCGAAGCGGAGTCCCGGCGACCCGCGGTTCGCCTCGCTGCGGGCCCAGCTGCTGACCGAGCTCGGCGTGGTCGAATCGGTCGAGGAGGAGGTGGCCTGATGAGCGCTCGCCAGCTCCACCTCAACCTGTTCCTGCTCGACACCGGTCACCACGAGGCGTCCTGGCGGCTGCCCGGGTCGGACCCGCACGCGAACCTCTCGCTCGCGGCACACCAGCATCTGGCCCGGGTGGCCGAGGAGGCCAAGTTCGACTCGCTGTTCCTGGCCGACTCGCCGGCCATGTTCGGCGAGCCCGGTCGACGGCCGTCGGGGCGTCTCGAGCCCACGGTGCTGCTGACCGCGCTGGCGGTCTCGACGCAGCACATCGGCCTGATCGCGACCGCCTCGACGTCGTACAACGAGCCCTTCAACCTCGCCCGGCGGCTGGCCTCGGTGGACCACATCTCCCGCGGGCGAGCGGGGTGGAACATCGTCACCACCGCCGGGGACGCGGCGGCACGCAACTTCGGGCTGGAGGGGCAGCCGCTGCACAAGACCCGCTACGAACGGGCCACGGAGTTCCTCGACGTCGCCACGAAGCTGTGGGACAGCTGGGCCGACGACGCGATCTTGGCCGACAAGGACGCCGGCGTGCACGCGGTCGGCGACCGGATCCGGCCGATCTCCCACGTCGGGGCCCACTTCTCGGTAGAGGGTCCGCTCAACCTGGCGCGGTCGCCGCAGGGCTATCCGCTGCTCGTCCAGGCGGGCTCCTCGGACGACGGCAAGGAGTTCGCGGCGCGCTGGGCCGAGGCGATCTTCACCGCCCAGCCGACGCTCGCGGAGAGCCAGGCGTTCTACGCCGACATCAAGCGGCGGGTCGTCGCGGCCGGGCGCAACCCGGACCATGTGCTGGTGCTGCCCGGGATCGTCCCGGTCCTGGGTGACACCGAGGCCGAGGCGCGTGAGCTCGAGGCCGAGCTAGACCGGCTGATCGCCCCGGAGTACGCGGTGGCTCAGCTCGCCCAGCTCCTGCAGGTGGATCCCTCGCGGCTCCAGCTCGACGAGCAGCTGCCGGCCGACATCGCGACCGAGGACGAGATCGAGGGTGCCAAGAGCCGCTACACGCTCATCGTCGACTGGGCTCGGCGCGACCGGCTGACTGTGCGCGAGCTGATCGGGCGCCTCGGCGGCGGGCGCGGGCACCGGACCTTCACCGGCACCGCCGTCCAGGTCGCCGACACCATCCAGCACTACTTCGAGAATGGCGCCGCCGACGGGTTCAACATCATGCCCGCCGTGCTGCCTTCTGGTCTCGAGGCGTTCGCGTCGTCCGTCGTGCCGATCCTGCAGGAGCGCGGGCTCTTCCGTACGGAGTACTCCGGGGTCACTCTCCGGGATCACTACGGGCTGCCGCGTCCGGCGAACCGGTTCGATCTCGGGGTTGCGGAGGTTGCCTCCTAGTCGTGTCGACTCGGCGTGACTCTCTGGTGTGGTTGCGTCGGGTCGACCGGTTTCTTTGGACGGTTGTGCTTGTGGTCGAGCTTTGTCGAGACCACCTGCTCCGTGACCGTTTCTTCGTGGCCGGTGCGAGCCGCCGGCCTGGTCGTGGGGGTCTTCTCGACGAACCCTGGAATCGAGACGGCCTGCGGGCGCCGGGTTCGCCGGCCGCGTTCGGGGGTCTGTGTCGTGGACCGGTGGTGCCCGGTGGTCGAGCTTGTCGAGACCATCTGTCCCGTGACCGTTCTTCGGGGCTGGTGTGGGCCGCCGACCCGTTCTTTGAGGGTCTTTTCGACGGGCCCCGGAGTCAAGGACGGCCTGCGGCCGCCGGCTTCGCCGGCCGCTTCGCGGTCCTGGACACCGGGGCCCGTCGAGAAAAACTTGGCTGGCTATCGGGGCGGCGGCCCGGGTGTGGCGCAGCGGAATCGTTACTGGGACAGGTGGTGTTGATGGGGTGTGGGAGGTGGCCCTTCGGGCCACTTACCATCCACAGGGACGACGCCGTTCGCTCACCGCGAAAATGGCGGTTGATCAGGGAAAATAGATAGTAAAGAGAGCGGTTGAGGCGTAGAATCAGACCCATCACAACACACCTCTGAAGGAAGGGCTGGCGATGAGTCTCGGGCGCGACATCGACCACTGGGGAACCAACCCCGGTGACGCGATCGACGCTGCCCTGCAGGCCATCGAGACCGCCCTTCAAGAGTTGTTGTCCACCGATCCTGCGTACTGGCGCACGAGCCAGAAGAAGGACCTGCTGGAACGGCTGGAGAAACTCCAAGCGATGCAGGCCGCACTGAAGCTGCGAGTCCTCGCCGCTGCGGGCGATATCGCGGAGGAGACCGGTGCGAAGGATGTCTCGGGGTGGCTGCGGACCGAGCTGTTGGTCGATAAAGGGGTGGCCCGTTCCCAGATCAAACTCGCTGCTGGGGTCGCGAAGTACGACCTGGTGGCTGCCGGTCTGGCGGAGGGTGTGGTGTCCCAGGACAAGGCGAGGGTGATCACGAAGGCGCTTGATGCCGTCGAGGCCGACCCCGCCGCCAGTGGTGAACACCTGGTGTCGGCCGAGAAGATGCTGGTCGACTACGCCGCCTGGATGACCGCCAACGAGCTCAAGAACGCCGGCCGCCGCATCCTCGCCGAGATCGACCCCGCCCGGTTCGAAGCCGCCGAAGCCAAAGCCCTGCAGAGGGAGGAAGAGCACGCCGCCCGGCGCACCTTCTACACCGCCCGCGACAACGGCGACGGCACCATCGACCTCCACGCGAGAGTCTCTCGTGCCGTCGGGATGAGACTGCGCACCATCCTCGACTCGTTGGCGCAGCCCCGAAAGCTGTCCGCGGAGAACAAGGGCCGCAAAGCCCCCTATGACCGACTCCTGGGCCAGGCCTTCGCCCGGGTGATCGAGACCTACGACGTCGACCTGTTGCCGCGCCACGGCGGTCACGGGACCACGGTGTTCGTCACGATGAGCGTGGACGACCTCCGCAAGGACCTCGGCACCGCCGCGCTCGGGTTCGACGGGGACCAGATCACCGCCGCCGAAGCCCGCCGGATGGCCTGCAACGCCGACCTCGTCCCGGTGGTGTTGGGCACCGACTCCGAGATCCTCGACCTGGGCAGGACGGCCCGCCTCGCGCACCCGATCCAACACCGAGCCCTCCGACTCCGCGACAAGGGCTGCCAAGCCGAAGACTGCGACGCCCCCGCCGCCTGGACCGAGGCCCACCACCTGACACCGTGGTCCGAAGGCGGCCAAACCAACCTCGCCAACATGGTGCTCTTGTGTCCCAGCGACCATCACCGGATCCACGACGCCGACTACACCTATGAGCGGCTGCCGGATGGTCGGATCCGGTTCGCTCGGCGCACCCGAACCGGCTGATCGGGGCGGGTGGCGCTGCCGCGCCTTCTCCTTCCGAATCCGTCACGCGGCGATCGCTGGGCTGTGTTCCCGTGCCGCGTCGGGTTGTGCCGTTCACCCGGGTGGTCTACCCGTGACCCGCGGTCTGTGGGTCTTGTGGTCGGGGTTGATCGGGCTCGTGCTGGTGCCGCCTGCCGGTGCTGCAGTGTGTCGGCATTGCCTGCAGGTGTCGCGGTGGGTCGTCACGGCCTGCCGGTGCTGTGGCGCCGGTGCGCGGCGTGCCGCTGACGGCTGGTGATCCGTCTCGGTCCTGCGCCGGCGGCCCCGTTTGGGGCCGCGTAGGCAGCAGCGGGTTGAGGCATCGTCGGCTCCCGCACCAGGGTCATCGCGACCCGGCCGGCGACCCGGCTTGTGAAGCCGCCACAAGGTGTCAACGTCTTGTGAAAGCACCGCACACACCTCTAGCCGCCCGGACCCCTCGACCCTGGATCCCAAGCCCGTGCCCAACCCAAGGGACTCTGCGCCAAACCCCGCCGCCGACCCGATAACCAGCCAAAATTCTCGATGGGTCCCGGTGTCCAGGACCGCGAAGCGGCCGGCGAAGCCGGCGGCCGCAGGCCGTCCTTGACTCCGGGAACCGTCGAGAACACCCTCCGTAACGGGTCGGCGGCCACCAGCCCAACGAGACACCCCAACCCCGAAGACCCGCCTCTGGCCAACCCGACTTACCGACTCAGCCCCGAAACCAGCCAGCCAAGAATCTCGCCCGACTCCGAGAACCGCCGAGAACGCTCCAGGAAGCGTCAACGGTCGCCAACCACGAGAATCAGCGGACCACGTCAGGGGTCAGCAGATCCTGGTTGTCCTTCGTCCAATCGCCCATTCGATCCTCGCGGACTGCGCGCCACAGGTCGCGGTCGCGGGAGGGGTCCAGGCGTACGACTGACTGGTCTCCGACCATGCCGGTGCCGTCGGTGGGGACGGTGAGGTAGCTGATGTCGCCGGAGCGCAGGTTGCGGAGGGAGGCGGCGAGCTTGGCCATCTGAGTGGTGGACCAGTCGTCGTCGACGGAGGCGTGCTTCGAGAAGAGGGTGAGGAGGTCGAGGACCTGCTCGGGGTGCTTGCGCAGCTCCTGATGGAGCGTCTGCTGGAGGAGCGTGCGGAGGAAGGCCTGCTGACGGGCGACACGGTCGAGGTCGCCGTCTCGGAGGCCGTAGCGCTGGCGTACGTAGAGGAGAGCCTGATCGCCGTCGAGATGGTGGCGGCCGGCCTCCCAGCGGATCCCGTGGGCAGGGTCGTCGACGGTCTCCGGGATGTAGATGTCGATGCCACCGATGGCGTCGGTGAGGGCCTTGATACCGTCCCAGTCGATGACGGCGAGGTGGTCGATGCGTACGTCGGTCATCGTCTCGACGGTCTCTACCGTGAGGCTGGGGCCGCCGAAGGAGTAGGCCCAGTTGACCTTGCCCTTGCCGTGGCCGGGGATGTCGACCCAGGAGTCACGGGGGATCGAGACCACCGAGGCGGAGCGGCGGTCGCCGTCGAGATGGACGAGCAGCATCGTGTCCGACCGTGCCTGACCCGGCTCCCAGCCAGGAGCCTCGGCGCCGGTGGTCGGTGCGTCGGAGCGGGTGTCGGTGCCGAGTACGAGGATGTTCACCGCGTCGGCGGCCGACCCGGAGGTGGGCTTGGCCGGCCGGTCGGTGAGCCCGGAAAAGGTGTCCGGCAGCCGTTGGAGGTTTCCCTCCACCTTCGCCTGGAGCCACAGGATCCCGGTGAGGGCCGCGGCGCAGAGCAGGAGCAGGCAGATCAGCAGCCCGATCAGGGGCTTACGGGCGCGACGCCATCCGCGCGCGGTGCTCTCGCCCGCAGGGTCCGACTGCGGCGGCACGGGCGGGTGATCGAGGATGGCCACCCGAGTATGTGACCCGGCACGTCCAGTTTCTGGGGCCCAGATGCTCGCCATTCCTCAATTTCAGGCACCACTCGGTAACGGCAGGTAACCAAAAATAGGTAGGCAATGGGACGGGCCGCCGTGTTCAGTAGGCTCCCTTTGCTGTAGAGCGCTGTTCGTGTCGGACCTCGGGGTCCGTGCATGTTTCATGCAGCTGAATGCGTCATGGGGAGGGCGCGGTTTGAGGATGACCAGGGGAGAGCTGTGTCCATGTCAAGAGTCGGTGCGGACGAACGTGCCCGACTGCACGAGGCTGCCTCGACGCTGGCCGGGATCCGGGCGGCGACGACGCTGCTGAACTCGCCCGTCGCGATCGGCGAGGAGCGGCGGTCCGCGATGGCTGCGATGGTCGAGAGCGAGCTGCAGCGGCTCGAGCGGATGGTCCAGCGGCAGCAGGACGCCGCGAGGCCGCAGGTGCCGGGCCCGCGGGCCGGCGAGATGCGGCCCGACCAGATGCGGGCCGACGTTGCTGAGGTGATCGATCTCGATGCCGTCGTCGGCTCCATGGTCCTCGCGCACGAGGCGAAGGGCACCGAGGTCGGATGGCGGCCCAGCCGGATGCTGGCGCTGGGCGACTCCGACCAGCTGACCGAGGCGCTCAACGTGCTTCTCGACAACGCCGCGGTCCACGGGAGCGGGCCGGTTCGGATCGAGGTGCGCGCGGCCGGGCCGGGGGACACCTCGGTCGAGATCGCCGTGACGGACGACGGCCCAGGGGTCGCTCCAGAGCTCCGCCGGCGGATCTTCGCCTGGGGCGTCAGCCGTCCAGGTTCCTCCGGTCAGGGCATCGGCCTCCATGCCGCGCGGGACCTGATGGAACGCCAGGGTGGCTACCTCGAGCTGCTCGAGGCGAACGAGCGCACCACCTTCGTCCTCGGCATCCCGATGCTCGGCTGCGCGGTCGAAGAAGCCGATCAGCACGACACCCCGGCCCGGGGAGGTCGCCGTGGCGTCGCCGCGTAAGCGGGTGAAGGTCGTCATCGTCGAGGACCACACCCTGTTCGCCGAGTCGCTCGAGCTCGCCCTCACCTTCGAGGGCTACGACGCCCGCCGTATCGACCTGCCCGAGGAGCCGCCCTCGGAGGCCAAGCTCACCTCGCTGATCATGCGGTCCCAGCCACGCATCGTCCTGCTCGACCTCGACCTCGGTCAGCACGGTTCGGGCGTACGCCTCATCGCCCCGCTTGCCCGGGCGGGGGCCGACGTCGTCGTGGTGACGGGCTCGACCGACCAGACCCGCTGGGGACACGCCCTGCACGTCGGGGCCCGCGCGGTTCTGTCCAAGTCGGTGCCGCTGGGCGAGATCCTGGGCACCGTACGCAGGCTCAACTACGGGCTCAGCGTGCTCGACGTCGACGAGCGTGAGCGCCTGATCCGGGCGTGGGTGGGACAGGAGCAGGGCGTCTTCGAGATCCGCCGCCGGCTCGCCCAGCTCTCCCCGCGGGAGTCGCAGGTGCTCGAGCACCTGATGGACGGCTTCACGGTCGGCGAGATCGCCAAGCTTCGCGTCGTGTCCGAGGCGACGGTGCGCACCCAGGTGAAGTCGATCCTCGCCAAGCTCGGCGTCTCCTCGCAGATCGCGGCGGTCAGCATCGCCCACAAGGCCGAGTGGCGGGCCGCCTGACCTTCGGTCGAGCGGATCGGCGGACCGGATCGTCAGAGCGCGATCAGGCCGTCGTCCTCGTTCGTGCCGCGCAGGCCGTAGAGGGTGCCGGTCTTCGGGCAGCGCCAGGCATCTCCCTGGGCGACCAGCGGCGCGCCTGCGTGCCCGACCCACCCCATCCGCTGCGCCGGGACCCCGACGACCAGCGCGTGGTCGGGTACGTCGCGGGTGACCACGGCCCCCGCCGCGACCATCGCCCAGGCGCCGATGGTGACCGGCGCGATGCAGACAGCTCGGGCGCCGATGCTGGCACCGGTGCGTACGGTCACACCGACCGCCTCCCAGTCCTCGCCGTCCTTGAGGGTGCCGTCCGGGTTGACGGCGCGGGGGAGGTAGTCGTTGGTGAACACCACCGCCGGTCCTACGAAGGCGCCGTCCTCCAGGACGGCGGGCTCGTAGACCAGGGCATGGTTCTGGATCTTGCAGCGATCGCCCATCACGACCCCGGGGCCGACGTACGCCCCACGGCCGATGATGCACTCGCTGCCGATCCGGGCGTGCTCGCGGACCTGGGCCAGGTGCCAGACGAGGGTCCCGGCGCCGATCACGGCACGGTCGTCGACGTCCGCGCTGGGCTCGATCCTGGGCTCGATCCCGGGCTCGATCCCGGGCTCGATCCTGGGCGCGGCGGCGTGAGTCTCCTCAACGGTCATCCCTTCAGCAAACCGGGACGCGGCGGGGAGTGGGGAAGAGCCGGGATGGAGTACCCGATTCAGCGTAGAACCGCGGGCGAGGCCGCCTCCGGGATGAGCACACGAGGGATCGCGGAGGCCGAGGTGTCGAGCGCCCAGACGTCGTCGACCGGCTCCCCCTCGCGCTCCAGGCCATAGAGGACGGTGTCGTCGTCGAGCCACTCGATCTGGTCGTCGACGCTGTGGGTCTCACCGGCGAGCACGGTCCGCTTCCCGGTGGCGAGGTCGAGGACCGCGGGCGTCCACCGGGTGCCGTCCTTGTCGGCCTCCTTGAACGCGATCCGGGTGCCGTCGGGGGAGAGCGACGGGCACTCGACGTGGTCGGCGATGGTCGTGAGCGAGCGTTCGGTGAGGTCGCCGCGGGCCAGGTAGGTCCGCCCGCCCGTGGCGACGGTCGCGTAGAAGGTGCGGTCGTCGTCGGCGAAGGTGATGCCCCAGACGTTGCGGTCGACCGGGGAGACCTTGCGGCCGTCGACGATCAGGCTGAACTTCTCCAGGTCGCCGTAGCTCGCTCCGCCGATCCGGCGGATGAGGGTGCGCGTCGAGAATCCGCTGACCATGTAGGAGTCGCCGTTGACGAACACCGTCGAGGAGACCAGCTGCCCGTCCGGCGAGATCCGGGTGCGGCTGGGCAGCCCGGGCAGGTCGGCCCCGTCGACCTCCTGCCATGCCTTCCCCCCGGTCGAGGTCGCCAGGTCGGTCGCCCGGTAGCGGCTCACCACGCCCCGCTCGGTCGCCAGGCAGGAGACCGACCGTGCCTGCGCGTAGACCCGGTCGCAGCTCAGGTCGGTGAGCGCGCGGGCGCCGCCGGGGTCGGCCAGCGCCACGGCGCCGACGTGGCCGTAGTCGGCGTCGCGGCCGGTGTGCCGGAAGAGGATCCTCGGCCCCTTCTCGATCTGCGCGAGGGAGGTGGTCGTCGCCTCGGTCGCACGGGACGTACGCCGGTCGTTCTCCGCGATCGCGGAGAGGGCGTACGCCGTCACGCCGGCCGTGACCAGCACGACGATCGCCCCGAAGATCGCGGTGCGCCGCTTGGCCCAGAACGTAGTCATCGCACCGCCCTGCGCATCACGGCGAGCCCGGCCGGGATCGCGGCGAGCAGCACCGCGCAGACGGCGAGCATCGCGACCCGGGGGCCGACGGCGTACCAGAGCAGGCCGAAGCCGGTCGCCGCGACGAGCCGGGCCAGCGCGACCGCGGTCTGGGCGGTGGCGATGCCGCTGGCGCGTACGGTCTCCGGGACCAGCTGCCCGGCGACCGCGGCGAGGGTGCCGTCGGTCGCGGCGTAGAAGACGCCGAGGAGGAGCACCGCGGCGCACGTCGTCCAGAGCGCGCCGGACCCGGTCGCGGCGCAGAGGTAGGCGGCCGCGAGCGGAAGGTGGCCGAGCACGAGGACCCTGACGCGCCCGACCCGGTCCGCGAGCCTGCCCATCGGTACGGCCAGGGCGAGGTAGGCGAGGTTGGTCCCGACGTAGAGGACCGGGAACCACTGGGCCGCGAAGCCGCCGGTCTCCAACAGCGCCAGGTAGACGAACCCGTCACCGATGGTGAGCAGGGCGAGCACGCCGGACACACCGGTCACCCGCGCGAGCCCCGGCGTGAGCACCGTGCGCCAGCGCACCTTGGGGCGCGGCTCGCCGCGGCGAGGAGCGGTCCGGCGGACGGCGCCGGTGCGGAACGGCACGAAGCACGCCATCGTCGCCACCCCGAGCACCGCGAAGCCGAGCGAGACGACCAGCACGGTGTCGTAGCCGTCGGCGATCCGCCACAGGATCACGAACGCCAGCAGTGGCCCGAGCGTGGCCCCGATCGTGTCCAGCGCCCGGTGGACGCCGAAGCTGCGGCCGAGGTGAGCCGGGTCGCTGGAGGCGGCGATCATCGCGTCGCGCGGCGCGGTGCGTACGCCCTTGCCGACCCGGTCCAGCGAGATCGCCGCCGAGATCGTCCCGAAGCCGCCGGCGAAGATCAGCCCGAGCCGCGCGACCGCGCTCATCGCGTAGCCCGCCAGCGCCACCGGCTGCGGTCGGTCGGTGCGGTCGGCCGCCCACCCCGCCGCGATCCGCACCAGCGAGGAGACGCCCTGATAGAGCCCGTCGATGAGCCCGTACGCCACCGGCGAGAGCCCGACGACAGCGGTCAGGTAGAGCGGCAGGATCGCCGAGACCGACTCCGAGGAGATGTCGGTCAGCAGGCTGACGATGCCGAGGGTGACAACGGTCCGGGAGACCCGCCCGCCGGCCTGCCGCGGCTCGGCACTCGTGGTGGGACGGTCGCTGAGAGACAGATACACCGGCTCAGGACTTCGTATGGAGGACGGAGTAGAGGCTGAAGTCGACGTTGCGGCGCCCGGTATGGGTGATCGTGACGCTCACGGTCTCGTCGCCGCGCTTCAGCGATATCGCGGGCGTGTTCTCGACCGACGTCGCTGCGATCTCCTTGAAGCCGTGCTGCGCGAGCCGGGTCCGGTAGTGACGCAGTACGTCGCAAGGTCGCCGGCAGGTCGCGGTCAGCGCCACCTGGAGCGCGCCCTTGGTGGGCGAGACGCTGGAGACGCCGACCGTGGTCCGTGACGGCGGTGCGAGTGCCGTCGGGTAGCCGGCCACCAGGGCGCTCTTGCGGACCGCCTGCTTGGGCAGCGGCTCCGAGATCAGCGCCGCCGTCTTCGTACGTGGCTTCTCGGTGAGGCCGGGCAGGCCCGATTCACCCGACTCGCTCGGTGTCGAGGCCGCCTCCGGCAGCACCTCGGTCGCGGGTTCGGGATCCGACTGCGACTTCCGGCCGGAAGACGTCCCGGCGCTCGAGTCGGAGCTCGGGTCGGCTCCCGGCGAGCCGGACTGGGACGACGAGGTCGAGCCGTTGCCGTCGGTGCCGGAGGAGGAGTCGGCGAAGCGTCCTGGCATCCAGAAGATCGCGACGCCGACGAGCACGCCGAGCAGCACGAGCATGAGGAGGCGCTTGAGGTTCACGAGACCAGTCGACGCGTAGCGGAGTCGAGTTCGGACCGATGGGTGGGTCGCGTACTCAATTTCAGGCAGCCTGCCGAGCGGCCACCCGCCGGTCGAGGTGAGGCGTGCGACGTTGCCGTAGCCGGGAACGGTCCCGGCCGAAGCATCCCGGGGGACGGGCCACGTTGAACACTGCCGACTTTCTTCTCGAGCACGCGCCCGAGGAATCGATCGCGCTCGCCGAAGCCGGTCGCGAGTACACCTTTCAAGAGCTGCGAGCCAGCGTGTCCGTGCTCATGGGACGGCTCTCCCAGCTCGGACTGACTCCGGGTACGCCGGTCGGGATCTTGGCGCCCAACGGGCTCTTCTGGGCCTCGGCCTATCTCGCCGCGCTCCGGATGGGGCTGGTCGTGGTGCCGTTGGCCGTCACGCTGCCGACCGAGGAGGTGGTGGCCCGGGTGCGCTGGGTCGGCGCCGACGCGCTCCTGGTGGGGCGCGCCCAGGCCGGGGCGCTGAGGCTGAGCCTGCCCCGGAGCCTCCCGGTCGTGGTGGAACGGAAGGAGCGGCTGGTCCCGAAGCAGCGATCGACGTCGGTCGAGCAGTCCGGCGGTGTCGAGGTCGACCCGGACCAGGATGCCCTCTACATGTTCACCTCCGGCACCACCGGCGACCCGCGCGCGGTGCGGATCACCCACCGCAACATCCAGGCGAACACGACCTCGATCCTCGGCTACCTCGAGATCACGTCCGAGGATCGGATGCTGGTCGTGCTGCCGTTCACCTACGTCTTCGGGCTCTCGCTCCTGCACACCCATCTGCGCGCCGGTGCCGCGCTCGTCATCCAGCCGACGTTCGTCTTCCCGCAGGCGGTGGTCGACCGGATGACCTCCGCGCGCTGCACGGGCTTCGCCGGGGTGCCGTCGACCTTCGGGACGCTGCTGCGCAACAGCACCTTCGGCAGCACGGCAGTACCGACGCTGCGGACGATCCAGCAGGCCGGTGGCCGGCTGGCCCCGGCGCTGGTGGAGCAGATGGCGCGCGCGCAGCCGCAGGCCCGGGTCTTCGTGATGTACGGCGCGACCGAGGCCACCGCTCGGCTCTCCTATCTCCCGCCGGAGGAGCTCTCCCGGAGGCCCGGGTCGATCGGCCGGGGCCTCCCGGGCGTGGACCTGCGGGTCCTCGATCGCGACGGGGTGCACGTCGCCCCCGGCGAGGTCGGCGAGATCTGGGCCAGCGGCGCGAACATCTCGCCCGGCTACCTCGACGACCCCGAGGCGACGGCACGCAAGATGCCGGGCGGGATGCTGCGTACGGGGGATCTGGCGAAGGTCGACGAGGACGGCTACATCTACGTGGTCGACCGGGTCGAGGACTTCATCAAGTCGCGGGAGCACCGGATCGCGAGCCAGGACATCGAGTCCGTGGCGCTCGACCTGCCCGACATCGTCGCGGCGGCTGCGGTTGGGCTGCCGGATGACGCCGCAGGCGAGCGGCTCGAGCTGGTGGTGGTGCGTCGGCGCGGATCCGGACTGCGGGTCGCCGACGTGATCGCGCACTGTCGCGAGCAGCTCTCGAAGCACATGGTTCCCGAGGTGGTCCGCATCGTCGACGCGCTGCCGTTCAACGCGAGCGGCAAGGTGATCAAGCAGGACGTACGCGCCATGTGCCTGAGGTTGGCCGAGGGACTGTCCGGTGCAGGGGACTGCATCGCCGGCGCCGGTATCGATGACGACAGTGGCGGTGGCGTCAAAGTGAGCTGAGTCCAATGATGAACGAGTCGATCGCGATCGCGTGGCCCACCGACGACGAGCTGCGGGCGGTGGGCGAGACCAAGGTGCTCTTCGGGCACCAGTCGGTGGGCGCCGACATCCTCGACGGGGTAGCCAGGGTGTACCTCGGTGCCTCGGTGCCCGCACCGGTCATCGCAGACGTCTCTTCCGGCGAGGACGCCTCGGACGGGACGCTCCTGCATGCCTGTCTCGGGGTCAACGGGGAGCCGCTCAGCAAGTTCGCGGCGTTCGCGGAGCTGCTGGACACCCCTGTGGCCGAAGGGGTCGACGTGGCGCTGATGAAGCTCTGTTATGTCGACGTCACCGCCTCCACCGACGTCCACGCCGTCTTCGACGCCTACCTGTCGATGATGGCCGACCTGGAGGCGGCGCATCCTGACGTACGTTTTCTCTACACGACCGTGCCGCTGACCGCGGACCGCGGGTGGAAGTCCAAGATCAGGGCGCTCCTGGGTGGTGACGACCGGATGGGGCCGGCCGACAACGTCGCCCGCGAGCGCTACAACACGATGGTCAGGGAGAAGTACGCAGCCTCCGGACGTCTCGTGGACATCGCCGCGGTCGAGTCCGCCGGTACGGATGAGCGCAGCCAGGACGGCCACACCTACTACGTGCTCAACCAGAGCCTGACCCTCGACCGCGGTCACCTCAACGAGGCCGGCTCGGAGGCGGTCGCCGCCGAGCTGCTGAAGACGGTCGCGACCTACAGTCCGGTCGCCTGAGATGCTGACGAAGAGCGACGGGTCCGTGATGAGCCTGCAGGGGGTCGGGATCGACATCGCCGACATCAGGCGCTTCGCGAGGCTCCTGGGGACGCGTGGATCCGGAGGCGCGGTGCGATGGTTCACCGACGCCGAGATCGCCCAGTGCATGGCCGCGGCGGCCCCCGCCACGGCCTTCGCGATGAGGTACGCCGCCAAGGAGGCTGTCTGGAAGGCGCTCGGTCCCGGCGAGTGGTCCGGGCCGCTGCCATGGCGCGGGATCACCGTGCTCGAGGAGGCACCCGGGTCTCTTTCGGTCAGCCTCGAAGGACCCGCGGCCGACCTCGCGGCGCTGGCCGGAGTCACGGTGGTGCGCGTCACCACCGTTCCCGGGCCTTGGATGGCCATCGCCACCGCGGTCGCCGAAGGCGCCGCGAGGCGAGGTGACGATGCCTGACCTTCGGCTCGACCACATCGGCATCCAGGTCCGCGACCTGCTCCGGACCGCCGAGGCCTTCGAGCGGCTCTTCGGCTATCGCCGCGTCACCGACCCGGTCGTCAGCACCCGCCACGGCGTCCGCGGGGTCTTCCTGGAGAAGGCCGGCTCTCTCCCGCTCAAGCTGATCACTCCGGTGACTCCGGGGCCGCATGCGTACGGGCTCCATCATCTGGCCTTCATGGCCCCTGATCTCGAGTCGACTCTTGTCGAGCTCGGGGTCGCCGGGGCTCACACGCTCAGTCCGCCTCAGCCGGGGGAGATGTTCGACGACGAGCTCGTTGCTTTCGTGCGGGCTGCTGGGATCAATGTGGAGCTTGTGGCTTCTGATCGGTGGCGGGGGCGGATCTCCTGATGCTTGGTGGTCGAGCTTGTCGGGACCTCCCGTCGCGGAACGGTTCTTCGGGGCTGGTCTGGGCCGCCGACCCGTTCTTTGAGGGTCTTCTCGACGGACCCCGGAGTAAAGGACGGCCTGCGGCCGCCGGCTTCGCCGGCCGCTATCGCGGTCCTTGACACCGGCG
>NZ_JBHWLY010000093.1:0-22316 GCF_042730435.1 Nocardioides sp. NPDC059952
CGATCTGGCAAGGCGGCGCTGCGAAGGCATCCTGGAGGCTGTCGAGCGGCGCCAACGCAGCCAGATCGGATGCGAAACGCCGCGTAGCGGGCGTGGATTTGGGAGACACGCCCTAGCCCGCTGGAGACATCACAACAGGGTCTGTGCGCCGATCTGCCCTGCGGCTGCCCTATTAGGCGATGCTGAAGTCTCGTGAAAAGCGAGAAACCCCAGGTCGCCCTGGGTTTCTCTCTGTGCGCAAGGGGGACTTGAACCCGCGGTGATTCGGGAGATCAAGCAGCAGTTTCGTCTGGCGGCTCGGTGGCGCTCCTGCTTTCGTCGCGCTCAGTCTTCGCCTTTTTGGCTGACCTTGACATGCGCTTAGCGAGTTCCGCGTCGCGCTCGTCGGTCGCGTGCTGATAAATCATCGCAGCCTGCGGCGTGGTGTGGCCGATGCGGCGCATGAGCTCCGCGAGGGTGGCGCGGTGCTGCGCAGCGAGGGTTGCACCGGTGTGGCGGAGGTCGTGGACGCGGAGAGTGGGGCACCCGACTGCCTTGCGGGCTGGCCGGAAGTACGACCGGTGGAAGGTCGCGTGCAGAAGGTGACCGCCGATGCACCGTGGGTAGTCGCAGTCACACTTCCCTGGAGCTGGCCTCGCGACAGTGAAGATGAGGCCGTCGGGTCCGGGCTGGGCGAACGTTTCGAGCTGGTTCTGAAGTAGGACTTTGAGGAAGTCGGGAAGACGCACTGTTCGTTTCCCTGCCTCGGACTTGGGCTCGTCGACGATGTTGACGCCGTTGACTCGCCCGTAGGCGCGCTCGACGCGGAGCAGGGGGGTCGCTGGTGAGGTCGATGTCGCGGCGGCGGAGTTCGACGAGCTCACCGAAGCGAAGACCGGACCAAGAGGCCATGTGGATCAGAGCAGTGAGGCGCTTGGGTATCTCGTCCGCGAGCGCGTCGATCTCTTCGAGAGTGGCGATCTGCATCTTCTTGGCCTTTCGTTTCGGAATGTCATCTGGGTGGATCTGGCAGGGGTCGGCCACGATGAGGGGCTGGCGGCGATCGCGTACGACGGCACCCATGACTTGCTTGAGGAGGCCGTAGGCATCGCGGTTGCGTTTGTGCCTGGTCGGGTGCTTTTTCCGGAGTCGTGCCCACCAGACACCGACCTCATCAACAGTGATCTCGGCGAGGGTGCTCCGTCCGATGAAGGGGAAGATCTCCTTCTCGAGGAGCCTCAGGTTCTCAGCGACCGTCCTTGGCTTGAGAGGCTTCGTAACGGCTCGGTTGGCGAGCCAGGTACGGGCGTATTCCTCGAAGCGCTTCTTGGCAGCTCGCGCGCCGACGGTGGCGATCTCTTCGGCAAGTTCGGCCGCGCGCTTCTCTCGGAAGCAGGAGTAGGGCACTCCTGCGATGCGTGCGGCTTCGATGTCACCTTGGATTGCGTCGAGCTTCTTCAGCGCCCGGCCGGGCACGCCGGCGGGGTAAGCCTCCGTCTTCACGAGCCGTGCTGGGTGGTCGAAGGTCAGTTCGCCCGGGTGCTTCTTGGCGCAGGTCGGGCAGGCGTAGGTGATCTGCCAACGGCCAGTTGGCCGCCCGCGTTCGTCGCCTCGTCGCGGGAGCCGTCGGATGCTGCCGAACCTTCGTTCAGCCATGACCGACTCGCGGCGGGGGGGGTAGCGTGAACACGCCCGGTAGGCTTCTGGGCATGGTGGGACGACTCCTTCTCAGTCGTGACGCCCGTGCCCCGGGGGTGGTGTTGCAGCACCTTCCGGGCCGTCTTTCTGACTACCCATTGAGCCTAACTTCGATTGCGCCGAGATTGCGCCCAGCTGTGTCTGCCTCTGACGTGGTCTGTCTGTCTCTGTCAAAACCTGATTCCGAGAGAACAGCCAGGTCAGGGTGCGTTTTGGCTGGTAGTCCTCAAAATCGCTCGATGCCCATTCCCCAGTTTCAAATCCTGTCAGCCCGACCGAAGGAACCGGCCCTGGCCAGCGGAAACGCTGAGTCAGGGCCGGTGCTTCTGTATATGGAGGACACCCCGCAGCCTAGGATCCGATCAACGGGCTACCCGCCCGATGGCAGTCCGTCCGACATGCATCTGGCCCGCGCCGACGTGACGTCCGCTGCCGGCAGTGCGCGGTTTCACCCGGAGTGGGTGAGCCCGTGGCGACGCGCCCGGGAAAGTCTCGGCGTATGGCAGCCGAAGAGTTCCCGATCCGCCAGGATCGCAATCACCTCCCGGAGCCGGAGTGGCGGTTCCCGAACGCGAGGATCACGACGTACGCCGCGGACTCCGAGCCGGACTTCCCGCCGACGAAGGAGGCCCCTGAGGGCGCTCCGAACATCCTCCTGGTCCTGCTCGATGATGTCGGGTTCGGCTGGCCGAGCGTCAACGGCGGCCTGGTGCGGATGCCGACGGCCGAGCGGATCCACGCTCAGGGATTGTTCTACAACCAGTTCCATACGACGGCGCTGTGCGCTCCGACCAGGGCTGCCATGCTCACCGGGCGGAACCACCACTCGGTGGCCACAGGGGTGATCCAGGAGATGGCCACCGGCTATCCGGGCTACTCGGGCATCATCCCGAAGAGCTGTGCCACGGTCAGCGAGCTGTTGAAGCAGGCCGGTTACATGTGTGGGTGGTGGGGCAAGAACCACAATGTCCCGGACAACCAGACGAGCCCGGCCGGGCCGTTCGACAACTGGCCGATCGGTCAGGGCTTCGACTACTTCTATGGCTTCATCTCCGGCGAGACCGACCAGTTCTATCCGTCGCTGATCCGCAACACCACCGCCGTCGAAGCACCGCAGCGTCCCGAGGAGGGCTACCAGCTGCAGCGTGACCTCGCGAACGACTGCATCGCGTGGCTGCGGGAGCAGAAGACGATCGCGCCGGATCGTCCGGTGCTCACCTACTTCTCGACCGGTGCCGCTCACGCACCGCACCAACCGCCGCTGGACTGGCGCGGTCGCAATGCGGGACGCTTCGACATGGGCTGGGACGAGTACCGGGTCCAGGTCCACGAGAACCAGCTCCGCATGGGCATCATCCCCGAGGGCACCCGACTCACCGAGCGTCCGGACGAGATCCCCTCGTGGGACAGCCAGCCGGCCGAGCACCAAGCGTTGTTCAGCCGGCAGGCCGAGAACTACGCCGACTTCCTCGAGCACACCGACTACGAGGTCGGTCGAGTCCTCGACGCGTACGAGGAACTGGGCGAGCTCGAGAACACCATCGTGATCTACATCCTCGGCGACAACGGGTCTTCCGGAGAGGGCTCGCTCGTCGGCACCCCGAACGAGATCATGAGCCTCAACGGCCAGCAGCCGACCATGGAGGAGGCGTTGGGCTTCCTGGACACCTGGGGCATGCCCGGCACCTCACCGCACTACGCCGCCGGCTGGGCGCACGCCGGCGACACGCCTTTCCAGTGGACCAAGCAGATCGCCTCTCACTTCGGGGGGACCCGCAACAGCATGATCGTGTCGTGGCCCGAGCGGATCGCCGGACGTGGTGAGGTCCGCTCCCAGTTCCACCACGTGATCGACGTGATGCCTACGCTCCTGGAGGTCATCGGGATCCGCGAGCCGGTCGAGGTCAACGGCGTCGCCCAGCGACCGATCGAGGGCACGAGCTTCGCCTACACGTTCGCCGAGGCCGACGCACCGGGTCGGCACGAGACGCAGTACTTCGAGATGATGGGCAACCGGGCGATGTACCACGACGGCTGGATCGCGTGCGTACGCCACGGCCGACTGCCCTGGGAGACGTCCGGGACGTTCTCCTGGGACGACGACGTCTGGGAGCTCTACAACATCCGTGACGACTTCAGTGAGGCGGTCGACCTCGCCGACCAGCACCCGGAGAAGGTCAAGGAGCTGCAGGACATGTTCCTGGCCGAGGCCGCCAGGTACAACATCCTGCCCCTCGACGACCGCTTCGCCGAGCGTCTCGACGTCACGCTTCGGCCCAGCTACTACTACGGACGCAAGAAGGTCACGCTCTACGCGGGCATGGTGCGACAGCCCGAGGGCTCCGGGCCGAAGTTCATCGGCGTGCCCATGCAGGTCACTGCCAAGATCACTGTTCCTGACGGTGGCGCCGAAGGCGTCATCTTCGCGCTCGGCGGCGACGCCGGCGGGTTCGCTCTCTTCGCCTGGGAGGGCAAGATCCGCTACCACTACAACTACTTCGGCCTGCAGCGCTACGACGCGATCTCGCCAGAGGCCCTCACGCCCGGAGACCACACGGTCGTGTTCGACTTCGAGCCGGACGAGCCGAAGCCCGGAGTGCCGGCCTCGGTGACGCTGTTCATCGACGGCACGCAGGTCGCCCGGACCAAGGTCGAGCGGCAGATCCCGCTGCGTACCGGCACCGAGTGCTTCGACGTCGGCTTGGACAGCCGCTCGCCGGTCTGCCCGGACTACCAGGACCGCGGGCAGTTCCCGTTCACCGGCACCATCGACTCGGTCACCTTCGACTTCGGCGAGTTCGAGGAGCCGACCGGCATGGATCGGCTCAAGCTCGCGACCAAGATGGACTGAGGTCACGGCCACTGTGGGACCGCTGGATCACCCGTCCGGGGTGATGAGAGACAGATCAGACGGCTTTAGGCTTCCAACTGATCCACGGCCGGAGGAGACGGAACCCAGGATGCGAATCTTGCGCGCACGCGTGTCCGAGCCGGCGACGTCATGACCGAGGATCGGCAGAGCGGCAAGAGGCTCCTCGGCCGGGTCGCCGGAGCGGTGACGGGAAAAGTCGTCGACACCGTCGACCCCGATATCGTCCTGGAACACGTCGACGTCAACGCGCTGCTCAGCCGGGTGGACCTCGACGCGGTCCTGGCGCGGGTCGACATGGATGCGTTGCTCGCGCGGGTCGACCTCAACGCGCTCCTCGCCGACGTAGACCTCGACGCCCTGCTGAAGGACCTCGACGTCGAGGCGCTCGTACGCCGCTCCGGCATCCCCGACATCGTCGCGGAGAGCACCTACTCGATGGCTGGTTCAGCCCTCGACGTCGCCCGGCGACAGTTGGTCGGGCTCGACGTCATCGTCGACCGGATCGTGGACCGGCTGATGCGGCGGAGCGAGGACGACCGGCGGGAAGGGCCGCTCAGCCTGGTTGTGGCCAGAGGAGAGGCACCCGACCCAGGAACGGCAGTGCGATGACCCGCCCGGCGCGCCGCTCGGTGTCCGGACACTATGCGGGAGCGATCAGCAGGGCGGCTGCTGCTGCCATCGACGGCCTTCTCATTGCTGGGCTCTACACGCTGGGCGTTGCCGGGTTCGGCTTCTTGCTCGCGACGTTCACGTCCGTGTCGATCACCGACGACCGCTCGTCGCTGCTCGGACTCGCTGCCTTCGCGATCTGGGCCTTCTCCTACGTCTTCATCAGCCTCGCCATCACCGGCCGGACGATCGGGAAGGGGCTGGCGGGGCTGCGCGTCGTACGCTCCGACGGCACTGCACCAGGGGTGCGCACCGTCTTCGTCAGGACGCTGGTGTTTCCCCTCAGCGTGATGTTCTTCGGGATCGGCCTGCTCCTGATCGTGTTCCAGCGTGAACATCGTGCTTTCCACGACTTGATCGCCAAGACCTGTGTTGTCTATGACTGGGGTGACCGGAGCGCTGAGATGCCGGGACCACTCTCGGACTTCCTCAACCGCGCCCAGTCGGATTCACCGCAGCGCTGACGCTCCCCTGATCCGCGCGAGCTTGGTGCTTGACCGTCGACTCGAGCGCGGATTGAATCGGCTTTACTTATATGAGCGCTTGTGAAGGGGTCAATCGGGTGACCGGGTTCAAGTTCTGGCGTGTAGCGACGACGATCGTCGCACTCTCCTTGTTCGCGACGGCATGCCAAGGGGGCGAGGAGGCCTCGGCCGGCAAGGCCGAGGCGTCGAGCAGTCCGTCGAGCAGTCCCTCCGAGGAGGGATGCCTGACATGGTCGGTGCCCTGTTCTCGAGGGCCGTCGGGGTCGCCCACGCCCGAGGTATGGCCGCCGGTATCCGAACTGTCGTACAAGTCAGCCGCGGTCAGACTGCCCGGGAAGGGGTGGACGGCGGTGCCGGAGGGCGAGGACATGGCGGTGATGCCAGCAGGAGCCTTGGACGAGAGGATTTCCAAGAGTGCCGCCCTCGTATATGACGAGAGGTATCCCGAATACCGTTTGAGCAAGGCGACGGTCAGTCTGGAGATCCACAGCTACGACCCGCACGCCGAGGGCAATGACCTAGACGTCGACTACATGCGTCGTGAGGTCGCCAAGATCGCCTTGGACATCCAGGAGGGCGGGGGCCCGGTGAATCAGGAGCCGTCGATCACCAAGGATGGTGTGGTCTACGACGTCATCGCCTCGGGCGATAAGTCCGGCTTGAAGAAGAACCACAACAAGATCCTCACCTGGCGGTGGGAGTACATCGGAGTTGTCATGCGCAAGGGCGGCAACGGGGCCGCCGGCATCAAGACGGTCATCGAGTGCCGGGGCGAGTTCTACTCAGAGAAGAAGTGCGCGAAGCTCGCGAACGACGTGTTCGCCACACTGCGAGTGAAGAAGCAGTGACGGGCGGCGCGGCGACACGGAAACGAGCTTTCAGTACCCGGTCCCTCGCTTGACCTGCTCCCGCTCGGAGGGATGGGTGCCACCCTTCTCATCCAGCGTCGCGCAGGCGTCGGCGAGGTCACGGGTGAGGCGCTCGACCTGCTCGCGACTCATCGTCTCCTTGACCAGGGCGCGCATGATCTTCACGTTCTCCGCGTGGGGCGGCAGCGTGTACGCCGGCACCATCCAGCCGCGCTCGGCCGAGAGCTGCCAGGCGATGTCGGACTCGTCGTAGGTCGTGCGGTCGCCGGTGAGTCGGAAGGCCACGAGCGGGAGCTGCTCGAGGTCGTCGCCGATCACCTCGAACCGGCCGCTGTCGCGGAGGTTCTTCGCCAGGGCTTTGGCGTTCTGCTGCATCTGCCTCATCACGTACGTGTAGCCGTCGCGACCCAGCCGGATGAAGTTGTAGTACTGCGCCAGCACCATCGCCGCACCCGTCGAGAAGTTCAGGGTGAACGTCGCGTCGGTCTTGCCGAGGTAGTTCTCGTAGAACACCAGCTCCTCGGCCAGGTCGGACTTCTCGCGGAACACCAGCCAGCCGATGCCGGGGTAGACCAGGCCGTACTTGTGTCCGGAGACGTTGATCGAGCGGACCTGCTCGAGGCGGAAGTCCCACGGGGAGTCGGGGTAGAGGAACGGCCACACGAAGCCACCGCTGGCCGCGTCCACGTGCAGCGGGATGTCCAGACCCTTGTCCTTCTTGACGTCGAGCAGCAGCTGGTTGATCCCGACGATGTCGTCCATGTGCCCCGTGAACGTCGTGCCCAGCACACCCACCACGCCGATGGTGTTCTCATCGAGGTGCGGCGCCACGTCATCGGGGCCGATGGTGTACTTCGTCTCCTCGAGCGGGACGATCCGCGGCTCGACGTCGAAGTAGCGGCAGAACTTCTCCCACACGACGTGGACGTCGCCGCCGAACACCAGGTTGGGCCGGTCCACCGAGGCGTTCGCGGCCTCCCGGTGCTGCTTCCACTTCCACTTCAGGGACAGGGCACCGAGCATGATCGCCTCGGACGAGCCCTGAGTGCGACACCCGGTCGTCTCGCCGGGGGCGTGGTAGAGGTCGGCGAGCATCCGTACGCAGCGCTGCTCGATCTCGGCGGAGATCGGGTACTCCGCGTGGTCGATGAAGTTGCGGTGCAGGTTCTCGGCGATGATCCGCTGCGCCTCCGGCTCCATCCACGTGGTCACGAACGTCGCGAGGTTGCGTTGCGGGTCACCCTCCATCACCAGGTCCTCGCCGATCAGGCGCATCGCCTCGACCGGCCGCATTCCGCTCTCCGGGAAGGCGGTCGACGGGGCCGCCTCGGTCAGGAACCGGTTGCCGTAGAGCGCTTCGGCGTCTGTGTCGCTGGGTCGTGTCATGGCTGAACCACCGTTCTTGTCGTCGTGGGTGTGTCGAATGCTTGGATGAACCCGCCGACCGCGAAGCACACGGCGCCGGCGAACGTCCCCCAGTTCACGAGCCCGGTATTGATCGCGCTCGATGTCGCCGGCCGGGTGAAGGCGGCGATGCCGGCGAGGAAGAAGAGGACCGACCCGAGCTGGTTGACCGCGACGACCCACCAGCCGATCAGATGGGGCTGGATCCGGACGTGCCCCTCGCCCACGTCGAGCATCGCCAGGTGACCGGAGGCCAGGAAGCAGACACAGCCGGTCATGTCCGGCAACCAGATCCACCCGTCGGACTGACGCGGCGTGAGGCCTGCGGCGAAGGCGGCGACCAGGCTGACGGCGAAGAACAGTGTCCCCACGAACAGCACGAACGCGCTGAGCCAGCTGCGCCGGCGCTGCCGGAGGCCCCACCGGCGCCTGCGCTCATCGGTGTGGGTGGCGGTGTCGTCGTCGGCGAGCAGGATCGAGACGTAGCCACCGAGCGTGAAGAAGCAGCCCCCGACCAGGTAGGTGACGTTGACGACCGGCAGGCTGACCACGTCGAGCTGGGCGAGAGCCGCCCCGAGCGCGAACAACGAGCCACCGAGAACGAAGGCGACCGCGGCACCGAGGTTGAGCCGGGTCGACCGACGTGTCAGTACCTGGTCCATGGCGGCGAACACTTCCTCCCTCTTCCTACGCTCCGTCATCCTCCGCGCGCCAGGTCGCGACGTCTTCATCCGGCCCGGGTGAGATGAGGGCCGCCCACGCCGACAGCCGGAGACGCCCGGGTCAGACCACGCCGTGCTCGAAGGCGAAAGCGGTCGCGGCGGTTCGGGAGCGGACGTCGAGCTTGGTGAAGATGTTGGAGAGATGACGGGCGACGGTCTTCTCGCTGAGGACCAGGTCCGCGGCGATCTGGGCGTTGCTGCGGCCGGAGGCGACCAGGCGGAGGACCTCGGCCTCCCGGGCGGTGAGGCCGGCGGGCAGGGAGGCGGGAGCGAGGAGGCTGTCGGCCTCGTCGGCGGCGGGCCGGGCGCCGATGTGGCGAAAGACCGTACGCGCCGCCTCGAGCTCACGCCGGGACGACTCGGTGTCGCCGACGGCGGCCAGGGCGCGCCCGGTCAGCAGCCGCGCCTGGCTCCGTTCGTAGGTCGCTTCGGCCCGTGCCCACAGCTGCTGGGCCTTGCGCAGGTAGGGGAGCGCACCGGCGGCGTCGCCCGTGCCCAGCTCGACCGCGCCGTGCGCGTGCGCCGCCGCTGCCTCGAGCCAGACACAGCCGAAGTGTCCGGCCAACCCGTCCAGCTCGGCCGTGACCTGCCGGGCCCTGTCGCCCTCGTCGGCGCCGAGCAGCACCTCGATGGCGGCGGGCAGGAGCCGGCATCGCTGCACGGGACCAGCGGTCTCGACCAGCAGCCGCTCGATGGCGGCGAGCGCCGCCGCGCCCTGGCCGCGGGCGGACCAGAGCAGAGCGAGGCCGGGTTGCGGGTCGAAGCCCCGGTCGGCCGCGCGCTCATAGGCGGCGTCGGCCTCGGCGTACTCGCCGCGCAGCCGGAGCACCTCGCCCGCCTCGTACGCCGCGAGCCCGGCCGCGTCCGGTGCGTGCACCTCCTGGTAGCGCCGGGTCGCGAGCTCGAACTCCTCTAGGGCCGGTTGCCACTCGCCGTGCAGCCGCAGCAGCTGCCCGCGGTGGACGGCGCACTGGCCGGTGAACGTCAACAGCCCGGGCTGGGCCGCGCACCAGCGTTCCAGGGCCGCGGTCCACTCCGCCACCCGGCCGAAGTCGCTGATCTCCTGGCAGCCCTCGATCGCGGTGCAGTAGACGTGCCCGGCCACGACCGGGGAGGCCTCGCCCGCGATCACCCGGACCATCGCCTCATCGAGCAGGGCGAGGCCCTGCGCGACCCGCCCGGAGTAGAGCGCCATCCGGCCCTGGGCGCTGAGCCCCAGCGCGGTGAGGTCGGCCTCGCCGTAGCGCCGGCCGCGCTCGGCCACCTCGTCGGCGCACCGGCCGGCCGTGGCGAGGTCGCCGGCGTCGAGCGCGCGGAAGAGCCGCAGGAAGTCGACCCAGCCGAGCTCGACGCCTTCGTCTGTGTCGTCGACCAGCCGCTCCGCCCGTGAGGTCCAGCCGCGGGCGAGCGCGCCCTCGCCGTGGACGTACGCGGTCATCGTGATCCGGAACGCGCAGCGGACCGAGCGACCGAGGTCGGCGGCCTCCTGGCTCAGGCGGAAGGCCGCGTGCAGGGCGGCGACGGTGTCGTCGTGGTGTCCGGTCAGCTCGGCGGCGACGGCGAAGTCCTCGAGCTCCTCGGCCGAGAGCGAGTCGGCACCGACACCCACCCAGGAGGCGTACGCCGCACCCCAGTCACCGCACGCGAAGGCGGACCGAGCGCTCTCCAGCTGGACGTCGGCCACGGCAGGCACCTCCACAGGAGAGCGTACTCGGATCAGGCGGCGTGAGCGGCCTGTCGCATCCGGGAGACGACCCGGTCGGCGACCAGGGCCGCGTCGCGCCCGGCACCGGCGAGGAGCATCGAGCTGAAGGCGTACTGGAAGCTGAGGCCGCAGAAGAACAGCCCGTCGGCCTCGGCCACCACGCCGCGCATCTCCCGCGGCCAGCCGTCCTCGTCGAGCACCGGCAGGTCGATCCAGCCGAAGGCCTGCCGGAAGCCGGTGGCCCACACGACGTTGGCGACCTCGCGCGGCGTGCCCTCGACCACGGGCAGCCCGTCGCGGACCTCCTCGATCCTCGAGGTGACCCGCTCGACGCCACGGTCGGCCAGGTCGGAGCGCTTCACCCGGAGCATCGGCCCGCCGTGGCGGCGGATCTCGGGCATCTCCTTGCGCCCGATCGGCGTACGTCGGGTGATCACGTGGCGCCAGGCGAAGAGCAGGACGGGGAAGATCACGTGCATCACCGGCGACTCCAGGCGCGGCGGGATCTGGCCGCAGTCGCGGCCGGCCAGGATCGTCGGCCGGGACTCGGCGACCTCGAAGGCGATGTCGCAGCCGGAGTGGCTGGCGCCGACGACGAGCACCGGCCCGTCGCGCAGCTGCCCGGGGCGGCGGTACTCGCTGGAGTGGAGCTGCAGGATCGAGGGGTCCAGCTGCGCCGCGATCGCCGGGACGTTCGGCGTACGGCCGAAGGAGCCGGTCGCCACCACGACGTTGTCGCAGGTCCAGGTGCCGCGGTCGGTGGTCACCCGGAAGCCGTCACCGTCCCGCTCGAGCCCGCTGACCCGGGTCTCGAGCCGCATCGGAAGCTCGAAGGTGCGGGCGTACGTCTCCAGGTAGTCGGCGACCTCGTCCTTTCCGGGGAACGACCACCTCTTCGCCGGGAACGCCATGCCCGGCAGGGAGTCGTACTTGGCAGGGGAGTAGAGCCGGAGCGAGTCCCACTGCCGCCGCCAGTTGTCGCCGACCCGTGCGTTCGCGTCGATGATCACGAACGGGCGGCCGCGACGCCGCAGGTGGAAGCCGGTCGCCAGGCCCGCCTGGCCGGCGCCGATGATGATCGTCTCGATGTGTGTGGTGTCCATACAGGTGACGCTAGGTCCGCACCTCGCGGCTCCGCGTCGGTCGAACGGCGCATTCGCCTGCGCTGGGTAGTGGGTCGATCTACCCATGGGGAGCTGCCAGGAATTCCGCGCGCGGAGCGCTGAGCCGGGGCGATACTCGGGGGATGACGAGACAGCCCCCGGAAGACTTCAGCAAGCTCCCGCCGTCGGTGCCGCTGGAGGAGACGATCGCCTACCAGCTCGAGAAGGAGGTCCCGCACGGTCCCGAAGGTGGCGGTGACGCGGTCGACGGTGGCGGGGACGGCGACTGATCCTCGTCCGACCGGATGCCTCACCCTTCTCGGGTGGTGCGCCGCAGAGCGTCCGGTTCCTAGGCTCGGCAACCCGTCACCCCACTTCTATCGGAGGACGCTGAGAGATGGGCTCGCATCAGGTCCCGACCCCACCGACCGCCAGGGCCGGGCAGGTGCTCGTCCCCGGCGGGCTGGATCTGCTGGGCAGCGATCGCTTCTATCCCGAGGAACGCCCGGCGGTCGAGGTCGCCGTCGGTGACGTGTGGTGGGATCCGCAGCCGGTGACCAACGCGCAGTTCGCGGCCTTCGTCGAGGACTCCGGGTACGTCACCATCGCCGAACGCGAGCTCGATCCGGCCGACTTCCCCGGCGCCGACCCGGCACTCCTGGTGCCTGGTTCGCAGGTGTTCACCCAGGCGCCGGGTCCGGTGCCGTTGCACGACTGGACCCGTTGGTGGCGCTGGCAGCCCGGCGCCCAGTGGCGGCACCCGGACGGACCCGCGACCGACGTGGGGAGCCGTCCCGGACGCCAGGTCGCGGACTGGACCGAGATCCCGGACCATCCGGTGGTGCATGTCGGGTGGGAGGACGCGCTGGCGTACGTCCGCTGGGCCGGCAAGGAACTTCCCACCGAGGCCGAGTGGGAGCACGCCGCCCGCGGCGGCCTCGTCGGCGCCGACTACGCATGGGGTGACGAGCTCTCCCCGGACGGGCGCCTGATGGCGAACACCTGGCAGGGCCAGTGGCCGTGGCGCAGCGACGACACCCACGGTCACGACCGCACCAGCCCGGTCGCCTCCTACCCGCCGAACGGGCACGGCCTCTACGACATGGTCGGCAACGTGTGGGAATGGACCCGCACTCCCTGGACGCCCGACCATCGTGACCTCATCGCCCCACCTCACGGCCGGGCCGGTGCCGGCGCGCCCTCGCTGCAGGTCGACGTCGCCGCGCCCTCCTGCTGCGGGGGCAGCCAACGCCCCGACACCGGCGCCGACACGGTCAAGGAGACCGACCGGATGGTGACGAAGGGTGGGTCGCACCTGTGCTCGCCGCACTACTGCCGCCGCTACCGGCCCGCCGCCCGCCAAGGGCACGGCGTGCGTGACACGACGTCGCACGTCGGGTTCCGCTGCGTCACGGCCGCCTAGGCCCTGACGGACGGATCACTGCTTGTACATCGCGACGCGGAAGAAGTCGGCGGGATCCATGAGGTGATCGTGCGAGTCGTCCCCGCCTTCGACCTCGATGAACCTGATCGTTCCGGTGAAGCCGTTGTCCCCAGGCCCGTAGTCGCCGGTGACCGGAGAGAGGGCGTCGCGACCGACCTCGGTCGGCTCGTAGCCGAACGCGATCGGCTCGGTGCGCTCCACGCGGCCCGTCCCCACCTGTTCGTCGTCGATGGTGAGGGTGACGTTGCCACCCTTGCCGAGCCCGCCGCCGTCGTAGCCGAAGGTCATCCCGACCGTGTGCTTACCGGGAGGCACCGAGCGGTCGCCGCGGACGTGCGTACGGTCGATGCCGAAGAGGTTGTAGCAGAAGGTCGGGACTCCGTACTTGAGGTAGAGCGACCAGCCGCCGCCGTGACCACCGAGGTTCATCAGCACTCCGTGGGCGCCATCATCCGGTACGTCGACCGACGCGATGAGGGCCCAGGACTTGTTGCGCCAGTTGACGACGTGCTGCTCGGTGAGGCCGCGCATGCCGGGGAAGAGCAGCTGCCGGTTCCCGATCAGCTCGGGCTTCTTGCTGTACTCCGGCAGTACCCGCTCGAACGAGCGGTCATCGAGCGGCAGCGCGCCGTAGCGGGCCGCTTCGATGAGGAAGAGCCGCTGCAGCTGGTGCAGTCGTTCGGGCTGCTCGGCGGAGAGGTCGCGCGCCTGGGCCCAGTCGGAGCGACCGTCGTAGAGCTCCCAGACGTCGTCGTCGAAGGCGATGCCGACGTCGCCCGTGGTCTGCCATGGGGTGCGGTGCTTGGTGACCGCGGACCAGCCCCGGTGGTAGATGGCTCGGTTTCCGAAGATCTCGAAGTACTGGGTGTCGTGTCGCTCGGGTGCGGCGGCGTCGTCGAAGCAGTACGCCATGCTGTGGCCGTGCATCGGCTCCTGGGTCACGCCGTTGACCTGGACGGGGTGCGGTAACCCGGCGGCTTCCAGGATTGTCGGCGCGACGTCGATGACATGGGTGAACTGGCTGCGGATCTCGCCGGTGGCCTTGATGCCGTGGGGCCAGTGCACGATCGTGCCGTTGCGCGTTCCGCCCCAGTGCGAGGCGACCTGCTTGGTCCACTGGTAGGGCGTGCACATGGCGTGCGCCCACCCGACGGCGTAGTGGGGAGAGGACTCGGGGCCGCCCAGCTTGTCGAGCTGGCTCATCAGGAACTCGGGCGTCTCGAGGGCAGCCATCCCGTTGAGGCTGATGAGCTCGTTGAAGGTGCCGTTCACCGTACCTTCGGCCGAGGCTCCGTTGTCGCCGATGATCAGATAGACGAGGGTGTCATCGAGCAGCCCCATCGCCTCGATGGCATCGACCAGACGACCGACATGGTGGTCGGTGTGCTCGAGGAAACCGGCGTAGTTCTCCATCTGTCGGCGCAGGACGGGCTTGAGGGCCTCGTCCATGTCGTCCCAGGCCGGGATCTCGGCGTGCCGGGTGGTCAGCTCGGTGTCGGCGGCGATGACGCCGAGCTCCTTCTGGCGGGCGAAGGTACGTTCGCGCTGAACGTCCCAGCCGTCGTCGAACTTCCCGGCGTACTTGTCGGCCCACTCCTTCGGCACGTGGTGCGGCGCGTGGGTGGCGCCTGGGGCGAAGTACAGGAAGAACGGCTTGTCCGGGATCAGGGCCTTCTGTGCCTGGACCCAGCCGATGGCGTGGTCGGTCAGGTCCTCGGTCAGGTGGTAGCCCTCCTCCGGGGTGCCCGAAGGCTCGATGGATCGTGTGCCCTCGACGAGCGTCGGGTAGTACTGGTCGGTCTCTCCGCCGAGGAACCCGTAGAAGTGCTCGAACCCGTTGCCGGGAGTCGGCCATCGGTCGAACGGTCCGGCTTGGCTGGTTTCCCAGACCGGGACCTCGTGGCACTTGCCGACGTGAGCGGTGGCGTAGCCGTTGAGCTTGAGGATCTCGGGCAACGGGGCGCACGTGTTGGGACGTATCGAGTTGTAGCCCGGCGTGGACGTCGACATCTCGGTGATGCCTCCCATGCCCACCGTGTGGTGGTTGCGCCCCGAGATGAGAGCCGCGCGGGTCGGCGAGCAGATGGCGGTGGTGTGGAACCGGTTGAACCGGAGACCGCCCGCGGCGAGCCGCTCGGCTACCGGGGTGTTCACGGGGCCTCCGAAGGCACTGGATGCGGCGAAGCCGACGTCGTCGAGGAGGACGACCAGCACGTTCGGCGCCCCGGCGGGCGGCCGGAGCGGCTCGATAGGTGGGAAGCCGACCTCGGGATCCTTCGCGTCGTACAGGACTGTCCTGGGGTCGGCGATGTCCGGAGTGGGCAGTATCGACCGCTGGGTCACGCGCTCATCGCTCATGGGCTGACTTTCACCGACAGACGGGCCCGCGGGGTCGCCTCTATCGGGTGAGCTTGTGGGCTCAGTCGGCAAGTGTCGACCGATGGCGTCGAGCGGCTGGAGTCCGCCCGAAAGGGGTGAGGACGGGAGCGGGGCGGGTGGCGAGGTTGTGCGTATGTGGGAACTTGCCGGGCAGCTGCTGCCGGAGATGGTCGGGCTGGCGGTCACACCGGCCGCGGTCGTCGCCTGCCTGATCCTGCTCGGGTCATCGCACCCGTACCGCAACGTCGCCTTGCTGGCGGTGCCCTTCCTGGCTGTCTACGGGGTGCTGTCGCTCGCCGCGCTCGCGGTGGGGCGGGCGGCCGACGCCGCCAGCGACGACCCGTCGACGATTCGCGGCTGGATGAGCATCGCCGTCGGCGTCGCCTTCCTCGTCCTGGCGGTGGTGTCGTGGCTCCGGCCGCGCCTGCGGCAGGCTGCCGCGGGCGCCCTCGCGGCGCGTGCGACGCACCGGGCGAGCCCGGAAGAGCCCGGCTGGGTCTCGGGACTACGTGACCCGTCCGTCGGCCTGGTGCTCGGCGCGGGGCTGCTGCTGGCGATCGTGAACCCCAACGTGGCCATCCTGGCCTCCGGGCTGGCCATCGTGGTCACTGCCGATGTGAGACTCAGCGCGCAGCTCAGCGGCATCGCGCTGCTGCTGGCGGCGAGCATGATCGACTTCGTCGTCCCATTGCTCGTGTTCGTCGCGGCCGGCGAGCGTGGGCGCGGATGGCTCCGGTCCGCGACGAAGTGGCTCATCACCCACAACCACGTCATCGGGATCGTCGTGCTCCTCGCCTTCGGCCTGCTGTTCGTCGGTCGTGGGCTCGCACAGATCATGGGCTGAGCGCCGACCGACGCGAACCGACCTCGTGGCCGGACGTTCGATGATATTTTTGGGCGACCACCGAAGTCCTACTGAAGGGCAGTTTCATGTCGGTTCAGTTCGAAGTGCGCATCGATGGAATGACCTGTCACCGCTGTGTCGAGACCGTGACGAGCGCTCTCGGTGGCCTGGACGGAGTCGAGGGGGTCGTGGTCGACCTGAACCCGGGAGCCGTGTCCAGCGCCCGCGTCACCGCCGCAGGACCGCTCGAACCGAGGGTCGTCAGATCCACGCTCGCCAAGGCCGGATTCACGATCGCCCGCGAAACCTGACCGGCCGAGGAGTCGTCCGTGCCCGGCCTCGGCTCCCGTCAGCACTTTCCGGCCCTCACCGCCGAACCCGACCTCGTCTACCTTGACGCCGCGTCCGGCACCCCCTGCCCCGAACCGGTCATCGCCCAGCTCACCGCCGAGCTGCGCGGGCCCGCCGCCAACCCCGGCAGGGGCGGACACCCGTGGGCCCGGGACGCGCTGCGCCGCTTCGAGGACGCCCGCGCCGCCGTCGCCGCGTTCCTCGGTGCCTCGTTCCCCGACGAGGTCGCCTTCACCCGCGGCGCCACCGGCGCGATGGCGTTCCTCGCCGACCGCTGGGGACCTGCGGCGCTCGCGAACGGCGGCGACATCCTCTACTGCCCCGGCGACCACCTCTCGACGGTGCGGCCGTGGCTCCGGCTCGCCGAACGGATGCGCCACCAAGACGTCCGGGCGGTGGCGTACCGCCGCGACCGTCTGGGGCGCATCGATCCCGTTGACTTCGCACGCGCCGTGAGCGACCGCACCGCGGTCGTCGTCGCCACCGAGGTCCACAACCTCCACGGCACTCGGACCGACCTGGACGCGCTGGCGATCCCGCCGGCCGCGACGGTCTGCCTCGACTGCTCGCAGAGCGCGGGGCGACTGCCTCTGCGCCTGGCCGGCTCCCGCGCCGAGCTCGCCGTCGTCTCGGGCCACAAGATGTTCGGGCCTCCCGGCACCGGCACGGCGTACGTACGCCGTGGGCAGCATCATCGGATCGCGGTCGACCGGGTGGCCGCGCGGAGCGGGCCGGCGCGACATGTCTCGCCGCTCACCGATGCCGCCGAGGAGGGCAGCCTCGACGGGGCCGGTGCCGCGGGGCTCGCGAGTGCGACCGCGTTCCTCGACGCCATCGGTCTCGACCGCGTCGGCGGCCATCTGGCCACCCTGGCCGCCCGGTTCGCCGACGGCGCCTCCCGGATCGGAGGCGTCACTCTCCTCGGGCCGCCGGTCGAGTCGGGCCGACCGCACAGCGGCATCGCCGCCTTCGCGCTCGACGGCCGGGCGGGCGCCGATGTGGCCTTCGCCCTCGAACGCCGCGGCGTGTACGTACGTGCCGGCGACCACTGTCTGGACGGGCCGCGGGAGGACGCGGTCCGGGTGAGCTTCCACCTGTACAACGACGAGAACGACGTCGACCGACTCCTGCAGGGCCTCGCCGCCGCTGCCGAAAGGGACTGACACGTGCAGAACGAAGGCATCCGGTACGACCGCGCCGCCGCGGCGCGCATCCTGGCCGAGGTCGCAGGAGCCGACTTCCTGGCCGGCCCGGCCCCGGCAGTGGCTGAGGTGTCGGTCGACTACCGCGTCGAGGAGCTCAGCCCGGAACCCGGAGGATCGCTGACCACCGGACAGCGGCGCTACCTCGAGTCCTACATGCGTCCGTGCGGACCGGACCAGGTCGTCAGCGCCACGCACCGCATCACCTGGCGCGACTCCCACGGCATCGCGAACAGCGGCCACATCGGACCGGGGCCGCTCGGCCCGGTGCTGCCGATCGCGGCCCGGGAGGCCGTGATCGCGGTGGGTGAGGCGATCGCCGGCGCCGATCCCGTCACCGCTCGTTCGGACGCGCTCGACGACGACGCGCTCGACGTCCTGGCCGACACGAGCACGGACCAGGAGCCCGCAGAGATCTTCCGCGTCGGAGCCGAGGCCGCCGGCCGCGCACTCGTCCAGCACGGCATGCTCGCCGGACAGGTAGGGATCGAGGACCCGGTCGAGTTCGCCGAGGCGATGTGCGACTCAGGGCTCTACGGCGCGGTCGCCTCGACCTGGTTCTGGGAGCTGCAGGCCTCCACCTACCGCAGGGGCATGATCCCCGCGAGCCTGGAGGGTTCCGGCGGCCGGCTGCGCTACACGGCGGACACCGTCGCGCTGCTCGCCGAGATGAAGCGCCGCACGATCACCGATGCCCACAAGGTGATGGACCGGGCCCGCGAGGAGGGCCTGGGGGTGCGGGCCGCCATCCAGCGCTACCACGTCGAGCTCGACCAGATCTCACGACAGTACGCCCTGCTGCCGTCGGGGGAACGGCCCGTCTGCCTCGGGCAGCGGGCCCATCAGGTCGACGGGCAGCGCGTCCAGCCGCTCGCCGCCGTCGCCGAGGCGCTCACCGGTGCGTTCCGGTCCGCGGTCGCGTCGGTGCGGATCTCCGAGATCCCCGAGTCCGCCTCGGTCCTGGGTTTCGCGGCGGGGGAGCAGGAGTTCGGCGTCCCGGACATGACCTGCCGGCACTGTCGGGTGACGATCACCGCCGTCTTCGACGCCCAGGCGGCCGAGCTGATCGAGGTGGACCTGCACGGGAAACGGGTCCGGGCCAGGTTCACCGACGCCGGGCAGCGCGACCGGATCTTCGCCGACCTGCGCGACTGTGGCTACACGGTGGCCGACGGGTGAGCCAACGCCTACCGCTCCCGGCCGCGCAGCACCCGATCGCCGCCCGCTTCCTCGCCGACTCCGCCGCGGTGGGCGAGGCGATCGAACGTTTCGGGTCCCCGCTCCACGTGCTCTTTCCCCAGGTCATCGCCGAGAACGCCGCTGCGCTCGCGGGTGTGCTGCGGCGTCACGGCGTGCCGTACGACATCTTCTACGCGCACAAGGTGAATGCCTCCGTCGCGTTCCTCGCCGAGGCGCACGCCGCCGGGCTCGGTGCCGACGTGGCCTCCGCGGCCGAGCTCGACCGGGCCCTGGCCGCGGGGTTCGCGCCGGACCGGATCGAGGCGACCGGTCCGAAGTCGCCGGCGTTCATCGAGCGGATCGCCGAGCTGGGGGTCACCGCCAACGCCGACGACCTGTGGGAGCTCGACCGGCTCGCCGCTGCCGCGCCTGCCGGCGGCGCCGTCCAGGTCCTCCTGCGACTCTCCGGCTTCGCCTCGCCGGCTGTGCCGCAGACCCGGTTCGGCATCGATCTCGCCGACGCCGATGCCGCCCTCGAGACCGTACGCCGCGCTCCGGGGCTCCACCTGCGCGGTGTCGCGTTCCACCTCGACACGGCCGACCCGGCCGCCCGGGTGGACGCGCTGACCGAGTCGATGGCGGTCGTGGCCGCCGCGCACCGCAAGGGCCTGCGGCCCTCGGTGATCGACATCGGCGGTGGGTTCCGCCAGCGCTTCGTCGATGATCCCGAGCCGTTCCAGCGGTACTCGCGGACGCTCGCCGCCGCGGCGCCGGGGGACCTGGTCTGGCCCGGCCACGACCCCGGCATCTCCCACAAGTACTCCAACCACCGCCCCACCACCGAGGTGCTGGAGCGGTTCCTGGCCGCCGAGATCGAGCGGCGACCGGTAGCCGAGGTGCTGCGCGAATGCATGCTCACGCTGTGGATCGAACCGGGCAAGGCCCTGGTCGACCACGCCGGGATCACCCTGGCCTCGGTGCTCTACCGCAAGCGCGCCGCCGGGCGTGACCTGGTCGTGCTCGACCTGTCCCGCAACCAGGTCACCCCCGCCGACCAGGAGGTCCTGCTGGACCCGGTGCTCGTCGACGGGCGCGGTGAGCCACCGGCGGAGGGCGTGTTCCTCGCCGGCCGGCTGTGCCTGGAGTCGGACCTGGTGAGCCGCCGCAAGGTGTTCCTCGAGTCCGAACCGAGCAGCGGCGACGTACTCGCGTTCGTCAACACCGCCGCCTATCAGATGGACCTGTCGGCGTCCTCGGCCGGCGGGCATCCGCCGCCGCCGAAGGTCGCGGCGGTCCTGGAGGGCGGACGCTTCGCCTTCGTCGCCGACGACCACCACGGGAGCTGACCATGCGTTACGACAGCGTGCTCGACATGATCGGCGAGACCCCGCTGCTGCGGCTCGATCCAGCCAAGCACGGCGTCCCGGAAGCGGAGATCTTCCTGAAGCTGGAGTCGGCGAACCCGTTCGGCTCGGTCAAGGACCGCGTCGCCTGGGGGCTGCTGCGCGACCACATCGACGAGATCGCCGAGGAGGAGCAGGTCGTCGTGGAGGCATCGAGCGGCAACACCGCGAAGGCGCTCCAGATCATCGCCTCGATGCACGGGGTCGGGTTTCGAGCCTTCACCAACCGGGTCCGGGTGCGCGAGGTGCGCGAGATGCTGTCGCTGCTGGGCACCGAGGTGACCGAGATGCCAGGGCTCTCCGAGTGTCCCGACCCGACCGCTCCCAACGACGTGTTCGGGGTGATCGGCGACCTCATGGAGGCTGAGCCCGGCCGCTACCACCACACCTCGCAGTACACCAACGAGGACAACCTGCGCGCCCACTACGAGCAGACCGGGCGCGAGATCTACCGCGATGCCGGCTCGGTCGACCTGCTCGTGGGCGGGCTCGGCACCACCGGCTCCACCCGAGGGGCCGCGACCTACCTGCGCGAGCGGAACCCGAAGACCGCCGTGGTCGGCGTCGTCGCCGCGGAGGGGGACTTCATCCCCGGCATCCGCTCGGCGGCCGAGATGTGGGAGGTCGGGCTCTTCGAGCCCGGCTTCTACGACGCCATCGCCGCGGTCGACTCGGCCGATGCGATCTCCGCGAGCCTCGAGCTCGCCACCCGGCACGGCGTGCTCGCCGGCCCCACCACCGGGGCGGCCTATGCCGCCGCCCGGGAACGGCTCCTGGCGGGGCCCGGGGGTCCGGTCACGGCGGTCGTCATCGCGTGCGACCGCATGGAGCCGTACCTCTCCTACTACCGACACCGCCGTCCGGACCTGTTCGGCGCGGCGAGCCCCGCGCCCACGGAAGAGGCACCGTCGGTGGCCCCGGAGGACATCGAGGCGTGGGCGGCCGCGGGTGAGCACGTGGTTGTCGTGGACGTACGCACGGCGCTGGCGTTCCAGGCCGGCCACATCCCGGGGGCGATCAATCTCCGTGACGACCTGCTCGAGCAGGTCATGGAGGCGGGGATGCCGTTCTCCGAGGCGTCCCGGGTGGTGTTCGCCTGCCCGACGGGGGACCGGTCGGCGCGATTCGCCGCCCGGGCCGCCGCGACCGGCCGTCCGGCCTACAACCTGGAGGGCGGCGTCCTCGGCTGGCGCGACAGCGGGCGTCCGCTTGCGGGCGTCTGACCTTTGTCAGACAGGGATGAGGACGAGCATCACACCCATCCCGGCAGCCATCAGACCATGAGCCGCGGCGGGGAGGCGATGCCTACGGACCGCGGCAGCGCGCAGCAGCCACCAGAGCAGGCCGGCGAGGCAGACCGCGATGAAGATCGAGTTGACCACGACCGCCCAACCGGGGGTGTGCCCGGCGGGTGCGGCCGCCGTCGCGCCGCCGTGGCCCGCGTGACCCTCGGTGCTCGTGGCGTGGGTGCCCGCCATGAGGAGCGGCATCGCGGCGAGCATCCAGATCATTGCCGCATTGAGGGCGAGATGTCCGACCAGATCGGCCCGGCGGGCCCGGTCGCTCGCGCTTCGTAGGGCGGGCAGCAGCGCCACGGCGAGGAGGGCGAAGAGCGCGACCTGCGCCCAGACGGCGACACTCCACGCGATCACCCAGATCATCGCGATCATCGCGGCGCTCATCGCCGCGTGGTTGACGTGGAGGACGGCGTACGCGTCCAGGCGGGGTCGTCTTGGAGGGCCGGTTCGTTCGGGGCCGACGACAAGAGTCCAGACGCCCAGGGTTCCGGTGATCACGAACGCGCCGGTCAGAAGAAGGTCCCACGGCGGTTCGACCATACGATCAAACGTAGTGCTTCAGCGGCTCGAAGGTGGGCTTGTCTCCGAGATCGGGCCGCTCCCGTCGCGGGGAGATGCTGACCGAGCCGTCGAGAGCGGTGCTGCGGGCTGGCACACCCCTGGCCGAGGCGTCACCCCCGTCGGCCGAGATGGTACATACGCGCCAACTC
>NZ_JBHWLY010000094.1:0-22133 GCF_042730435.1 Nocardioides sp. NPDC059952
GCGGAGTCGGCTGGTATTGACAGCTGAATCTGCCGAGTCGGCTCGTCATGACGAGCCGACTCGGCGGCATTTCTGGTCAGGATGAGCCGACTCGGCGGCGTTTTCGGTCAGGATGAGCCGACTCGGCTGGTTGGATGGATACGTGACGGCTGCATCGGTTGCTTCAGGGTCCGCCTCGGCGGTCGGACATGCGATGCGTACATATCTCGATCACCTCACGGTCGAACGGGGCCTCGCCGCCAACACGCTGTCGTCCTATCGGCGCGACCTGAGGAGGTACGCCGAGTTCCTGGCACAACAGGACGTCGAGGACCTCGAGTCAGTCTCGGAGGCGACGGTCTCGGCGTTCCTGGCCCATCTGCGCGAGGGCAGCGAGGAGCATCCGGCGCTCAGCGCGACCTCGGCCGCGCGGACGGTCGTGGCGGTACGCGGGTTCCACAAGTTCGCGGTGGCCGACGGGCTGGTCGAGGCCAACCCGGCCGGCCACGTCAAGCCCCCGCGCGCGGAGAAGCGGCTCCCCAAGGCGTTGCCGCTGGCCGACGTGGAGGCGATCCTGGAGGCGGCCGGCGCACCCGGGACAGCGCTCGCACTGCGCGACCGGGCCCTCCTCGAGGTGCTCTACGGCACCGGCGCCCGCATATCCGAGGCGGTGGGCCTCGACGTCGACGACCTCGACCGGGTCGACCATGTCGTCCTGCTACGAGGCAAGGGCGGCAAGGAGCGGATCGTCCCGGTGGGCTCCTACGCCATCGAGGCGGTCGAGGCCTACCTGACCCGGGCCCGTCCCGATCTCGCGGCCGCCCGCTCAGGAGGCGCGCTCTTCCTCAATGCCAGAGGCGGCCGCCTCTCCCGCCAGTCCGCCTGGACCGTCCTGACCCGTGCCGCCGAGCGCGCCGGGATCCACCAGGACGTCTCGCCCCACACCCTGCGCCACTCCTTCGCCACCCACCTGCTGGACGGCGGTGCCGACGTACGTGTGGTGCAGGAGCTGCTGGGCCATGCGTCGGTGACCACGACGCAGATCTACACTCTTGTCACCGTGGACAATCTCCGAGAGGTCTTCGCGACCGCGCACCCGAGGGCCCTGTGACCGACACCAGCTGGATCCCCAAGGTCGGCGCGAGCGCCGACGACGTCTACGAGGCGGTCGTGGAGTGGGCCGAGGGGAGCGGCCGCAGTCTCTACCCCCACCAGGACGAGGCGATCATGTCGATCCTCGCTGGTGACAACGTCATCCTGGCGACGCCGACCGGTTCGGGGAAGTCCCTGGTCGCGGCGGGCGCGCACGCGGCGGCGCTGGCCGAGGACAAGGTCTCCTTCTACACCGCGCCGATCAAGGCTCTGGTCAGCGAGAAGTTCTTCGACCTCGTGGAGACCTTCGGCGCCGAGAACGTCGGCATGCTCACCGGCGACGCGAGCGTCAACGCCGACGCCCCGATCATCTGCTGCACCGCCGAGGTGCTCGCCAACCTCGCGCTCCGGGAAGGCAAGCACGCCGATGTCGGGCTCGTCATCATGGACGAGTTCCACTACTACGGCGAGCCCGACCGCGGCTGGGCGTGGCAGGTGCCGCTGCTCGAGCTCCCGCAGGCCCAGTTCCTGCTCCTCTCCGCCACCCTCGGTGACACCAGCGCGCTGGCCAAGGACATGACCAGTAGAAACGGTCGCGACACCGTCCTCGTCGACCAGGCGGAACGACCCGTTCCGCTCACCTTCGACTGGCGCCTGACACCGCTCCAGGAGACCCTCGAGGAGCTCGTCACCACCGGCCAGGCGCCGGTCTACGTCGTCCACTTCACCCAGAAGGACGCCGTCACCCACGGCACCTCGCTGCTCAACGCCGGCTGGCTCAAGCTCTCCACCGAGGAGAAGGACCAGATCGCCAAGCGGCTCGAGCCGGTCCGCTTCGCGGCCGGGTTCGGCAAGACCCTGGCCAAGCTCCTGCGGAAGGGCATCGGCGTCCACCACGCCGGCATGCTCCCCAGATACCGGCGACTGGTCGAGCAGCTCGCCCAGGCCGGGCTGCTCAAGGTCATCGCCGGCACCGACACCCTCGGCGTCGGCATCAACGTCCCGATCCGCACGGTGCTCTTCACCGGCCTGGCCAAGTTCGACGGCCGCCGCCAGCGCATCCTGCGGACCAGGGAGTTCCTCCAGATCGCCGGCCGCGCCGGACGGGCGGGCTTCGACACCCAGGGCTACGTCGTCGTTCAGGCACCCGAGCACATCATCGAGAACGAGAAGGCCAAGGCGAAGTCCGAGGAGCGCCGCAAGGCCGGCAAGAAGAACTCCAAGGCGCAGCTCAAGAAGCCGCCCGAGGGCACCGTGGTGTGGACCGAGGCGACCTTCACCAAGCTCGTCGACGGCGCCCCCGAGCCGCTGCAGAGCCGGATGAAGGTCGACAACTCGATGATCCTCAACGTCGTCGCCCGCGACGAGGACGCCTTCGAGGTGATGCGCCGGATCACCCTGGACAACCACGAGGAGCGGCGCACCCAGCTCAAGCTCGCCCGCCGGGCCCTGCGGCTGACCCGCTCCCTGGTCCACAGCGGGGTCCTGACCAGGCTCGCCGAGCCCGACGCGTACGGACGCCGGTACGTCCTCACCGAGGCGCTCCCCGCCGACTTCGCGCTCAACCAGCCCCTGGCGCACTTCGCGCTCGCCGCGCTGGACACCCTCGATCCGGAGTCGCCCGAGCACACCCTCGAGATCGTCTCGGTGATCGAGGCGGTCCTCGAGCCGCCGCGCCAGATCCTCTTCGCCCAGCAGCACGAGGCCCGCGGCAAGGCGATCGAGAACATGAAGGCCGACGGCGTCGAGTACGACGAGCGGATGGCGCTCATCGAGGAGATCACCTGGCCCAAGCCGATGGCCGAGCGGCTCGAGGCGCTCTTCGAGGTCTACCGCGGCACCCATCCGTGGCTGCCCGAGGACGCGCTCGACCCGAAGTCGATCCTGCGCGAGATGTACGAGCAGGGGATGACCTTCACCGACGTCGTCGGCCGCTACCAGCTCGCCCGCTCCGAGGGCTTGGTGCTGCGCTATCTGACCGACGCCTACCGCACCTTCCGCCACACCGTCCCCGAGACCCACAAGAGCCCCGAGATCGAGGATCTGGTCGAGTGGCTGGGGGAGACCATCCGGCAGACCGACTCCTCGCTGCTGGACGAGTGGGAGGCGCTCTCCGACCCCGAGCACATCCCGTCGGCCGTGGCCCACCACGAGGCGCCACCGCCGCCGCGGTCGCTCTCCCAGCAGACCCGCGCGTTCGAGATCATGGTCCGCAACGCGATGTGGGCCCGGGTCGACGCGGTCTCGAGAGACGACCTCGACGCCCTGATGCGTCTGGAGCGTGCGGCCGCCGACCGCTTCGACCCGTCGCGCGACGTCGTGATGACCAGGTCCCGCTGGGACGACGCCCTGGAGGCCTACTTCGCCGAGCACGACGACGTGGGCATCTCCGCCGACTCGCGTTCGCCGAGGCTGCTCACCTGGACCGTCGAGCGCGGTGCGCCGGCAGGGGTGGACGAGGATGAGGAGGCGTACGACTCGACCCGGGTCTGGAGGATCGCCCAGACCCTCGACGACCCGGCCGGCGACCACGACTGGGTGATCGAGGCGGTGGCCGACCTGGACGCGAGCGACGAGGCCGGTGAGCTGGTCCTGGCGACGGTGGCGATGCGCCGGCTGTGACCCGGTTGTCGAGGTCCGCTAGCGTTGAGCCGTGCGCAAGCTACTGAAGAACCCGATCGTGGTCGCGGCCGTCGGCAAGATCGCCAACGAGGCTCGCAAACCCGAGAACCAGAAGAAGATCAAGGACGCTGCGAACAAGGCCTACGACCAGTTCCAGAAGCGCCGTCGGTCGCGCTGAGCCCGTCGAGCGGGGCCGCGGATCGAGTGGATATTCATCCACAGGTTTCTCCACATCGAAGGCCCTTCCTGTGGGGCTGGCGGGGCACCAAGTGCACAGGTCATCAACAGATTCGGGTCCCGTAGCAGAATCACCAGGATTTGCCTTGTGACACGCCCGGCGCGGCTCCTACAGTCGCGCAGATCCGGGTCTTAGAGTCGCCGTGTCGACATATAGACCCGCTAGCCGTGATCATCCCAGGGCCGCGGCAACTGAACCGGGGGTGGAGGAATGGAAGACAGCTATTTCGGAGCAGGTGGTGCGACCGCGCCGCAGATGCCTCCGCAGACGCCGGCAGCCCCGCCGCCGGCGTATCCGCCTTCGGCCCGGCTGCGCGCCAACGCCCCTGAGCCCGAGGAGGGCTCCTACTCCCCGGGCAAGAACAAGATGGGCCCGACCGGTCGCCCCTGGCCCAACCTTCCCGAGCCCGGCCCCGCCACCGGCGGCCCGGCGCGCACGGTCGCGATGGTCAACCAGAAGGGTGGGGTCGGCAAGACCACGACCACGATCAACCTGGGTGCCGCGCTGGCCGAGCACGGCCGCAAGGTCCTGATGGTCGACTTCGACCCGCAGGGGTCGCTGTCGGTCGGTCTGGGGCTCCAGCCCAACGAGATCGAGCTGACCGTCTACAACCTGCTGATGGAGCGTGACATCACGCTCGCGGACGTGGTCGTCCCCTCGGGCATCGACGGCGTCGACCTGCTCCCGGCCAACATCGACCTCTCTGCCGCCGAGGTGCAGCTGGTCCAGGAGGTCGCCCGTGAGCAGACCCTGGCCCGCGCCCTGGCTCCGGCCGTGGCCAACTACGACGTGATCCTCATCGACTGTCAGCCGAGCCTGGGGCTGCTGACCGTCAACGCGCTCACCGCCTCCGACTCCGTCGTCGTCCCGCTGGAGTGCGAATACTTCGCGCTGCGTGGCGTCGCTCTGCTCAAGGACACCATCGACAAGGTTCAGGAGCGGCTCAACCCGCGCCTGAAGATCGACGGAATACTGGGCACGATGTACGACAGCCGCACCATGCACAGCCGCGAGGTCATGGAGACACTGGTCAACGGCTGGGGCGACCGCGTCTTCCACAGCGTCATCCGCCGCACCGTGAAGTTCGCCGACTCGACCGTGGTCGGCGAGCCCATCACCGAGTACGCCTCCAGCTCCACCGGTGCCGACTCCTACCGGATGCTCGCCAAGGAGGTGCTGGCCCGATGGCAACGCGGCGAGTGAGGGTTCCGGCTGCCGACGACCTCTTCCGGCGTACGTCCGACGGCGCTGCCGCCGCGGGGCCCGCCGCCGAGGCGAAGGCCCGGCCGGTGCACGCCGTGCCCGAGCCGGCCGAGGAGGCGCAGTCCGCCAAGAAGCGGTCCAGCGGTCGCGTACGTCATGACGAGAAGATGACGGTCTACATCACCTCCGAGGAGCTGCTCGACCTCGAGCACGCCCGGCTCAACCTGCGGGCCAAGCACAGCATCGCGGTCGACCGCGGCCGGCTGGTGCGCGAGGCGCTCGCGATCGTGCTGGCCGACCTGGAGGAGTACGGGGACGACAGCGCCCTCGTGCACCGGCTCGCTGACCCACGGTGACGGCCGCGCAGATGACAACTGTGCCGACGACGAATGGCCCCGACGGGGCCGAGGAGCAGGAGTCGAGCGGCGCCGGGGGATTCGAGGTGCGCCTCGACAACTTCGAGGGCCCCTTCGACCTGCTGCTCAGCCTGATCGCCAAGCACAAGCTCGACATCACCGAGGTCTCGCTGGCCACGGTCACCGACGAGTTCATCGCCTTCGTCAAGAAGGGCGCGGGGGAGGAGGGCAGCTGGGACCTCGAGCAGACCTCCAACTTCCTGCTGGTCGCGAGCACGCTGCTCGACCTGAAGGCGGCCCGGCTGCTGCCGCAGGGCGACGTCGAGGACGAGGAGGACCTCGCGCTGCTCGAGGCGCGCGACCTGCTCTTCGCGCGGCTGTTGCAGTACAAGGCGTTCAAGCAGGTCGCGGCCGTCTTCGGTGAGCGGCTCGCGAAGGAGTCCAAGCGGCACCCGCGCTCGGTCCAGCTCGAGCCGCGCTATGCGGGGCTGCTGCCCGAGGTGCTGATCGGGATCGGGCTGGACCAGTTCGCCCAGCTCGCCGCCGCCGCGATGGCACCCAAGCCGGGGCCGCCCGAGATCGGGCTCGCCCACATCCACGGCTCGAAGGTGTCGGTCAAGGAGCAGGCGGCGCTGGTCATCGAGCGGCTGCGCGCCTCCGGGCAGGTCACCTTCCGTGGCCTCTGCGCCGACTCGCCCGACACGCTGACCACCGTGGCCCGGTTCCTCTCGCTGTTGGAGCTCTTCCGTGAGGGAGCGGTCGCGTTCGACCAGGTCACCGCGCTGGGCGAGCTGACCGTACGCTGGACCGGCGACGGGGCGCTCGATGTCGATGAGCTGATCCAGGACGAGTTCGAGGGGCAGCCGCCCGCGGAGGGCGGCGCCGATGATGGTGTCGAGGATGGGGAGAAGGACGATGACTGAGGCCTCCGAAGAGACGCTCGCGATCGATTTCGCCGACCTGCGCCCGGCGCTCGAGGCCGTACTGATGGTCGCCGACGAGCCGCTGGAGGCGGCCGCGCTGGCCTCGGCCGTCGGCCATCCGACGGCGTCGGTGGTCGAGGCCCTGGAGGGCCTTGCCGCCGAATACACCGAGCAGGGCCGCGGCTTCGACCTGCGCAACGTCGCCGGTGGCTGGCGGTTCTACACCCGGGAGGCGTACGCCGAGGTCGTCGGAGGCTTCGTGCTCGAGGGGCAGCAGGCACGGCTGACCCAGGCGGCGCTGGAGACGCTCGCGGTGGTCGCCTACAAGCAGCCCGTCTCGCGCGCCCGGGTCTCCGCGATCCGTGGCGTCAACGTCGACGGCGTGATGCGTACGCTGCTCACCCGCGGTCTGGTCGAGGAGGCCGGGCAGGACCACGAGACCGGCGCCAACCTCTACCGCACCACCGGCTACTTCCTCGAGCGGATCGGCATCACCGACCTCGGCGACCTGCCGGAGCTGGCTCCCTACCTGCCCGACCTCGCCGACATGGAGGAGGAGCTGACCGAGCAGGTCAGCCAGGAGGCGCTGGCTGCTCAGCCGGAAGGCGCGGCGAATGGGTCCGACTCTGAGGATGCGGGAGAATCGAGTCCGTGAGCGACCTTCCTGAGCGAGACGATCTTCCGCTGGACGACGAGGGCCTGATCCGGCTCCAGAAGCTGCTGGCCCTGGCCGGCATCGCGTCGCGGCGCGGCAGCGAGATCCTGATGCTCAACGGCTCCGTCGAGGTCAACGGCGAGGTCGTCACCCGCCTCGGCACCAAGGTCGACCCCGGCAAGGACGTCGTACGCGTCGACGGCAAGCGGCTCCCACCGATCTCGGGCAAGGTCTACCTGGCCCTCAACAAGCCGCGTGGCGTGGTCTCGACGATGAGCGACCCCGAGGGCCGCCGCAACCTCTCCGACCTGGTCGCCGATCGGCCGGAGCGGCTGTTCCACGTCGGCCGTCTCGACACCGACACCGAGGGTCTGATCATCCTCACCAACGACGGTGACTTCGCCCACCGGCTGGCCCACCCCAGCTACGAGGTCGACAAGACCTACGTCGCCGAGGTCACCGGCGAGATCTTCCCCAACGTACGCAAGCGGCTCCTCGCCGGCGTCACTCTCGAGGACGGCCCGGTGACCGTGACCAAGGCCCGGATCATGGAGACCCGCAAGGACAAGTCGATCATCGAGCTGGTCATCCACGAGGGACGCAACCGCATCGTGCGCCGCCTCCTCGATCATCTCGGCCATCCGGTCACGCGACTGACCCGCACCCGGATCGGTCCGGTCCGGCTGGGCACCATGAAACCCGGCGACATGCGCGACCTCTCCCGCGAGGAGCTCGGCGAGCTGCTCGACACCACCGAGCTCTGAGGCTCGGAATTCTGAATGCGTACGCCGCCTCGAGCCGCTAAGGTGAACGGCATGCAGCAGCGCGCGATGAGCACGACGACGCCGGACCCACTCCGGCGCTGACCTGCTGTCCATTTTTCGCAGACCGCCCCGGAGCATTGCTCCGGGGCGGTTCTCGTCTCCGGTGGTGATGCTCCGGGCCGAAACCCAGGAGCATCCACCATGAACCTCGACCCTGCTGACCGTCTCGAGCTCCCCTTCGACCATCGAGACCTCAACCGCGATCTCGACATCTTCGCCACCGACCCACTGGCCGGCTCCGGACTGCCGCTCTGGCTGCCCGACGGGGCCGTCGTCTTCGCCGAGCTGGAGCGCCTCGCCGCCGACCTGGCCCGGGCCGACGGCTGCGTACCCGTCAAGACCCCGGTGCTCGGCAAACGCGCCCTCTTCGAGCGCTCGGGACACTGGGCGAAGTTCGCCGAGGACATGTTCCCGCCGATGTCCATGGGGCCGGGTCCGGAGAAGGACGACCTCGTTCTCCGTCCGGCCAACTGCCCCCACCACGCCCTGGTCTACCGGGCGCGCCCGCACTCCTACCGCGAGCTCCCGATCCGGCTGCACGAGCTCGCCCCGATGTTCCGTGCCGAGCGCTCCGGGGTGCTCTCCGGGCTAAGCCGGGTACGTCAGATCAACCTCGACGACACCCACGTCTTCTGCCGTCCCGACCAGGTGCGGGACGAGGCGGCACGAGCGCTGCGGTCCGCACTCGAGGCCCAACGGATCCTCGGCCTCCGCGTGGACTACGTACGCCTCTCCCTGCGCGACGGCTCGCCGTCCTACCTGGGCTCCGACTCCCAGTGGGCCGACGCCGAGAAGGCCCTGCGGTCAGCGGTCGAGGACGCCGGGCTGGAGGCGTACGGTCTGGAGCTGTCGGAGGCTCTGGGCGAGGCAGCCTTCTACGGACCCAAGCTCGACCTCCAGGTCATCGACCCGGCGGGCCACGAGGAGACCATCGCCACCGTCCAGCTCGACTTCAACCAGCCTGAGCGGTTCGACCTCACCTACGACGACGCCGACGGCTCTCGTCAGCGAGTCGTGATGGTCCATCGAGGCACCGTCGGTTCCATGGAGCGGGTCGCGGCGGCTGTGCTCGAGCGCTATCAGGGTCGCCTACCGTTGTGGCTGGCCCCGTCCCAGATCGCCATCCTCCCGGTCTCCGCGTCCCAGGACCCCGCGGCTCGCGCGCTCGCCGACGCGCTCGTCGCCGAAGGTCTCCGCCCTCGGCTCGACCCCGGCGGTTCTCTCGGTGCCAGGATTCGTGAGTCCCGTCGGCGCCGGGAGCCGCTCATCGCGGTCATCGGCGGGGTCGAGGCGGACGCGGGGGAGGTGCAGGTACGTGATGTCGCTCGTGGTCTTGAGCGGCGGGTCTTGGTTGCTGATCTGGTGGGGGTGATGAAAGAGGCTTATGTCTTGCGGGCTGCTTCGGTTTCCTGGTGAGTTGGACTGAGTCTTTGTGGTGGGTGTGGGCCGCCGACCCTTGCTTTGAGGGTCTTCTCGACGGTCCCCGGAGTAAAGGACGGCCTGCGGCCGCCGGCTTCGCCGGCCGCTATCGCGGTCCTTGACACCGGGGCCCGTCGAGAAAGATTTGGCTGGCTATCGGGGCGGCGGCCCGGGTGTGGCGCAGCGGATTCTTGCTGGGGTAGGTGGGGCTTGTGGGGGTGGAGAGGGTGGCCCTTCGGGCCACTTACCATCCACAGCAGCGATGCCGTTCGCTCACCGCGAAAACGGCTCTTGACCTGCATCTATGGGTGGTTAGGTATACGTTTCTGGCGTAGAATCAGACCCATCACAACACCTCCTGAAGGAAGGGCTGGCGATGAGTCTCGGCCGCGAGATCGACCCCTGGGAAACCAACCCCGGTGACGCGATCGACGCTGCCCTCGAGGCCATCGAGACCGCCCTTCACGACCTGCTCGCGAGCGACCCTGCGTATTGGCGCACCGGGCAGAAGAAGGACCTGCTGGCCCGGTTGGAGAAGCTCCTAGCCCAGCAGGCCGCGTTGAAGCTCCGGGTCCTCGCCTCTGCTGGCGACATCGCCGAGGAAACCGGCGCCAAGGACGTCTCGGGGTGGCTGCGGACCGAGCTGTTGGTCGACAAGGGGATGGCTCGCTCCCAGATCAAACTCGCTGCCGGCCTCGCCAAGTACGACCTGGTCGCTGCTGGTCTGGCCGAGGGTGTGGTGTCCCAGGACAAAGCGCGGGTGATCACCAAGGCCCTCGACGCCATCGAGACAGACCCCGCCACCAGCACCGAAGACCTGATCCTGGCCGAGAAGCTGCTGGTCGACTACGCCACCCAGCTGACCGCCAACCAGCTCAAGATCGCCGGTCGCCGGGTCCTGGCCGAGATCGACCCCGCACGCTTCGAAGCCGCCGAGGCCAAAGCTCTGCAGCGGGAAGAGGAGCACGCCCAACGACGCACGTTCTTCCAGTCGCGTGACAACGGCGACGGCACCATCGACATCCACGCCCGGGTCTCCCGCGCGGTCGGGATCCGGCTGCGCACGATGCTGGACTCCCTCGCGCAGCCGAGGAAGTGGTCGGCGCAGGACAAGGGCCGCAAGGCCCCCTACGACCGCCTCCTCGGTCAGGCGTTCGCGCGGGTGATCGAGACCTACGACGTGGACCAACTCCCGAGGCACGGTGGCCACGCCACCACGGTCTTCATCACCATGAGCGTGGACGACCTCCGCAAGGATCTCGGCACCGCGGCGTTGGGGTTTGACGGCGAGAAGATCACCGCCGCCGAGGCCCGAAGGATGGCCTGCAACGCCGACCTGGTCCCGGTGGTGCTGGGCACCAACTCCGAGGTCCTCGACCTCGGCCGCACCGCCCGGCTGGCCCACCCGATCCAACACCGAGCATTGCGGCTCCGCGATCAGGGTTGCCAAGCCGAGGACTGTGATGCGCCTGCCGCGTGGACCGAAGCGCATCATCTGAAACCGTGGTCCGAAGGCGGCAAGACCGACCTCGCCGACATGGTCCTGCTGTGCCCAAGCGACCATCGCCGCATCCACAGCGCCGGCTCCGGGTATGAGCGACTCCCGGACGGACGGATCCGGTTTACCCGTCGGACCTGAACCGGCCGCGCCCGCAACCGCGCCACCTGCCACCCGCGTTCTTCGCCGCTAGGTGTCTGCGGGTGCCGAAGCCGATCGGTCCGCGCTAGTTCCCCGCAATGAGGCCGCCATTCCTCGTATCGCAGCCGTCCCCGGATCGTGCCGACAGATTCCGGCCGTCCCCAGCGCAGCCCCACCTCCGGGCAGTGCCGGTCGGAAAGTGCTAGTCGCTGGCCCGAGTGATGGCTGACCCACAGGCGAACGGTTGGGGCATGGTTTCCCTCGCTCTCGCAGCACCGGCGCCTGCTGCTGGTGCACGCCGCATGCGCGGTCGGTTCCCCACGCTCCGGGGCAGGGAAACCGACATCACAGTGGGGAACTGTCTGTACTCGCGGGAAGCCCAGGCGTAGAGCCGCACCACCTCTGCCCAGCCCACTCCTTTCGCCGCTCGAGCAGTCGCCGCCGAGGCGCCAGCAGCGGAACCGGCACGCTCACTGCCAACGGGGCTGCCGTCCCGAGCTGCGACACCTTGTGAATCCACCTCCACAAGGTGTCATCGTCTAGTAAAGCCCCGAGACCAGGCCGACCCCTGAGGGACAGCGACACCAATTCCCAAGCCCGTACGCAGCCCAGGGACTCCGCGCCAAACCCCGCCGCCGACCCGATAGCCAGCCAAATTTCTCGGCGGGGCCCGGTGTCAAGGATCGCCGCAGGCGACCGGCGAAGCCGGCGGCCGAAGGCCGTCCTTTACTCCGGGGGCCGGCGAGAACACCCTCCATAACGGGTCGGCGGCCACCAGCCCAAAGAGAACCAAGCACCACGCGCCTCGTCAAACCCACCACTGACAACACAAGACACCGCGCAGCGCTATCGCACACCGACTCCGCCACCAGCGATAGCGCATAGGCAACCCGCGGCGACCGTGGCACCATCGAAGACATGTCCGTGCCGGGAGTGCTGCGGCCCTATGTCACCTCGCTGGTCACCTACGACGTGGATTTCGGCGCGCCGGGGGTGCATCGGGGGATGCCGTCTACCGAGATCACTTTCGTGCTGCCGGTCGACGAGCCTCTGGTGACTTCATGGGGGAGTGGGACGGAGCCGGTGACGGCGTGGTCGCTGGTCTCCGGGCTGCACACCCGGCCGGCGGCGATCCATCATCGGGGCTACCAGCGGGGCGTACAGCTCGGGCTGACGACCGCCGGGGTGCGGGCGTTGTTCGGGATGCCCGCGGCGGCGTGGCGTGGCGAGCTCCTCGCCCTCGACGAGTTCGCGGCACCTGGTGGCGTACGTCATCTTCCGGAGCGACTGGCCGAGGCCGATCCGCGAGAGTGGGCGCAGGTGGTCGTGAGCGGTCTGGTCGAGGCGCTGGCGCGCTACGGCGAGCCGGGGCCGAGGGCAGAGGTGGGCCGTGCGCTGGCGCTGCTGACCGGGGGAGCGGGGGTGCAGGAGGTGGCCGACGACGTCGGCTACAGCCGCCGGCGGATCAGTGACCTGGTGCGCGCCGAGACCGGGGTGGCGCCGAAGCAGTTCCAGCGGCTGGCGCGCTTCGATCGCTCCCGTGGCCTCGTGGGCCGGATGCCGCTGGCCCGGGCGGCGGCTGCCTGCGGGTACGCCGACCAGGCGCACCTGACCCGTGAGTGGCAGGAGTTCGCCGGCTGCACGCCGACGACCTGGGTGCGCGAGGAGTTCCCATTCGTTCAAGACCTGGCAGAGGCGCCGGCGGTTGACTCGGATGCATGAGCACTGAGCAGAAGAACACTGAGCAGAAGAACACTGAGCAGAAGAACGACGTAGCGAAGATCAAGTACTGGCAGTCGATGGCGTTCCAGGACGCCGAGGCGATGATGACGTGGCTGAGCGCGATCGGCTTCGTCGAGCACTCCACCTACCGCGAGGGCGGCACCGTGGTCCACGCGGAGTGGCTCTGGCCCGCCGGGGGAGGGCTGATGTTCGGGCAGGTACGCGAGGACAGCAGCATCAAGTCCACCGGAGGTTCCTCGGCCTACCTGATCGACGACGACCCCGACTCCGTCTTCGACAAGGCGGTCGCCGCCGGCGCCACCGTGGACCGCCCGATGGTCGACCAGGACTACGGCGGCCGCGGCGGCACCGTCAACGATCCGGAGGGGAACTCCTGGTCCTTCGGCAGCTACCAGCCCTCATGAACGCAAGGCGATATCGCACACCTTGGTCGGCTGCCGCGATAGCGCACCACAGGCGCTGAGACGAGAAGGGTCCGGCGGCACCGACCCTTTAGCCTTGGAGGTATGACACAGACCGGGGAAGCAGGGGGAGGGCTGTCGACTCTGAGCGGCCCGGTCGAGATCGTCGGTGTCGGCCTGCTCGGCACCTCGGTCGCGCTCGCCTGCGCCTCCGCCGGGCTCGACGTGCTGCTGAGCGACTCGGTCGCCAGTCACGTACGCACCGCGACCGGCCTCGGCGCCGGCCGTCGCCGCAAGCCCGGCGACTCGCCGCAGCTGGTCGTCGTCGCGGTTCCACCGGCGCACCTCGGCGAAGTGATCACTCGAGCGCTCGCTGACAGCCCCGACGCCGTCGTGACCGACGTCGGCAGCGTGAAGGCCTCGCCGCTCGCCTACGTCCGCGAGCATGGCCCCGGCGACGTACACCGCTACGTCGGCAGCCACCCGATGGCCGGCAGCGAGCGCTCGGGCCCGCTGGCCGCGACCGCGACGCTGTTCGAGGGGCGGCCCTGGGCGGTGACGCCGCACCCCGAGGCCGATCCGACGGCGATCGCGCTCGTCGACGAGCTCGCCACCGTCTGCGGAGCGGTCCCGCTCACCCTCAGCCCCGAGGACCACGACCAGGCCGTCGCCCGCACCTCGCACGTGCCGCACCTGATGGCAGCCCTGGTCGCCGGCCGGCTGGCGGTCGCGCCGGAGGGACACCTCGGACTCAGCGGCCAGGGGGTACGCGACGTGACCCGGGTCGCGGCCGGTGACCCCGGCCTCTACGGCCAGATCGTGGCCGGCAACGCCCGCGCGGTGACCGACCTGCTGACCGAGGTCCGCGGCCAGCTCGACGAGATGATCGCGGCGGTCGGCACCGGTGACGCGGCCGCCCTGGACGTACTGCTCAAAGAAGGTCAGGCCGGGACACGAGCGATCCCGGGCAAGCACGGCCGGCCGCAGGCCGCCCAGGCGAGCGTCTACGTCACGGTGCCCGACGAGCCCGGCAACCTGGCCCGTCTCTTCGCTGACGCGGGGGAGAGCGGCGTCAACATCGAGGACGTACGCATCGACCACGACCCCGGCCGCCCGGTCGGTGTCATGGAGCTGATCGTGGCCGCCGACGCCGCCGACCGGATGCAGGCGGTTCTGGAGTCCCGGGGTTGGGTCGCTCACCGGTAGGCTCCCGCCCGTGAGCAGCAGCAATCCCACCACTGACCCCGCACGCATCGTCATCGCCGTCGACGGCACCTCAGGCTCCGGGAAGTCGAGCACCTCGCGTGGTGTCGCCGACCGCCTGGGCATGCGCTTCCTCGACACGGGTGCGATGTACCGGGCGATGACCTGGTGGATGCTCAGCAACGACGTCGACGTGCACGACGCCGACGCGGTCGCGGCCGCGGCCGGCAAGCCGGTGATCACCTCCGGCACCGACCCGCTCGGCCCGACGATCGCTCTCGACGGCGCCGACGTCTCCGTCGAGATCCGTGGCGACCAGGTCAACGCGGCCGTCTCCCCGGTCGCCACCGTCCCCGAGGTCCGCGCCCGCCTGGTCGCCCTCCAGAAGCAGGAGATCGAGCAGGCCCTCGCCGCCGGGAACGGCATCGTGGTCGAGGGCCGTGACATCGGCACCGCGGTCTGGCCCGAGGCCGACCTGAAGCTGTACGTCACCGCCGACCCCGCCGCCCGCGCCGCCCGCCGCGCGGCCGAGGAGGGCGGCACCGACGCGGAGGCCGTCCGCGCGTCGCTGGAGAACCGCGACAAGATCGACTCCACGAAGGGCGGTGCGGCCGTGCCGGACGGCGCCACCCACCTCGACACGACGCCCTACACGCTGGAGGAGGTCATCCAGCAGGTGATCGAGCTGGTGCAGAAGGCGGGGGAGTGAGAGACCTTCCACACATGGATGGGGTCGAGCACCCCACCCGCTGGCCGCTCTACCACCTCAACGTCTACGCCCGGTGGCTGATCCGGCGCCGGTTCGACGTGCGGTTGCACGAGACCGCCAACATCCCGGCGACCGGGCCGGTCGTCTTCGCGTCCAACCACATCGGCATCATCGACGGCCCGCTGCTGGCGATCTTCACGCCGCGTCCGGTGCATGCGCTGACGAAGCTGGAGATGTTCGAGCACTGGTTCCTCGGGCCGTTCTTGCGCTGGGCCGGCCAGATCCCGCTCTACCGCTTCGGCAGCGACCCGGCGGCGGTGAAGGTGGCGCTGCGGGTGCTGCACGAGGGAAACGCGATGGGGATCTATCCCGAGGGCACCCGCGGTGCCGGCGCCCTGACCCACTTCAACCGCGGCGCCGCTTATCTCGCCCTCGCGTCGGGGGCTCCGGTGGTGCCGGTGACGATGCTCGGCAGCCGCGATCCGGGTGGCGGGGTCTCGTCGCTGCCGCACAAAGGTGCTCGGATCGAGATCGTCTATGGCGAGCCTTTCCACGTCGAGCGCGTAGGCTGGCCGCGTACCAGGGAACAAGTCGGGCATGTCTCGGGTTTGCTCCAGAAGCACATGCAGGTCCAACAGGACCATGCCTTGGCGTTGACCGGTCGCGAACTGCCCGGTCCGCTACCTAGCGAGGAGAACAATGACTGACCCCGACGTTTCGTACGAAGACGTGCGAGACGAGCTGAACGACACCGACGAGACCCCGACCGGCCCGCTGCCGGTCCTGGCGGTCGTCGGCCGCCCGAACGTCGGGAAATCGACCCTGGTCAACCGGATCATCGGCCGCCGCGAGGCGGTGGTCCAGGACGTACCTGGCGTGACCCGCGACCGCGTCTCCTACGACGCCGACTGGAACGGCAAGGCGTTCACGCTGGTCGACACCGGCGGCTGGGACCCCGACGCCCAGGGCCTGGCCGAGCGGATCGCCGCCCAGGCCGAGATCGCGGTCTCCCTGGCAGATGCCGTCCTCTTCGTCGTCGACGCGACCGTCGGCATCACCGATGCCGACGAGGCGGTCGTACGCATCCTGCGCAAGTCCGGCAAGCCGGTCGTCCTGGCCGCCAACAAGGTCGACGACCTGCGCACCGAGGCCGAGGCGGCCGCGCTGTGGAACCTCGGGCTCGGTGAGCCCTGGGCGGTCTCCGCGCTGCACGGCCGCGGGTCGGGCGACATGCTCGACGCGATCCTCGCAGTGCTTCCCGACCCGCCGCCGCTTCCCGAGGGCACCGAGATCGGCGGCCCGCGGCGGATCGCCCTGGTCGGCAAGCCCAACGTCGGCAAGTCGAGCCTGCTGAACAAGCTGGCCAAGGAGGAGCGGGCGGTCGTCGACAACGTCGCCGGCACCACCGTCGACCCGGTCGACGAGCTGATCGAGCTCGGCGGCCGCGAGTGGCGCTTCATCGACACCGCCGGGATCCGCAAGCGGGTCAAGGAGGCCTCGGGCCACGAGTACTACGCCTCCCTGCGCACCACGACCGCCATCGACCGCGCCGAGGTGGCCGTGCTGGTTCTCGACGGCGGCGAGAAGATCTCCGAGCAGGACATCCGCATCCTCCAGACCGTCCGCGAGGCCGGCCGCGCGCTGGTGATCGCGTTCAACAAGTGGGACCTCGTCGACGAGGAGCGCCGCTGGCAGCTCGACCGCGAGATCGAGCGCGATCTCGTCCAGGTGCAGTGGGCCCCGCGGATCAACATCACGGCCCGCACCGGCTGGCACGTCGACCGTCTGGTCCCGGCGCTCGACAAGGCCCTGGAGGGCTGGGAGACGCGGATCGGCACCGGCGCGCTCAACTCCTTCCTCGGTCGCCTCGTCGCCGAGCACCCGCACCCGGTCCGGTCCGGCAAGCAGCCGAAGATCCTCTTCGGCACCCAGCCCTCGACCGCGCCGCCGACGTTCGTGCTGTTCACCAGCGGCAAGCTCGAGGCCTCCTACGAGCGCTTCATCGAGCGCCGCCTGCGCGAGGAGTTCGGCTTCGTCGGCACCCCGATCGTGCTCCAGCAGCGGGTTCGGGAGAAGCGCAAGCGCTAGTCGGAGTCCGGGGTGGGCGGCAGCTGGCCGTCCACCCCGGCCTGCACCCAGCCGTTGTTGGCGGCGTGCCAGCCGAGCTGCATCCTGGTCTCCACCCCGGCCAGGTCCAGCAGCGCCCGCACCCTGCGCTGCACGGTGCGAAGCGACGTACCGAGCTGTTTGGCGACGGCCTGGTCGGTGAGTCCGGCGAGGAGCAGCCCGAGGACCTGCGCGTCCTCGTCGTCGACCTGCTGCGCGACGTCGCCGGTGAGCCCTGAGGTGCCCACCAGCATGGGTGTCGCCTGGTCCCACACGTTCTCGAAGAGTGCGATCAGCGCGTCGAGCAGCGTGCTCTCCCGGACCAGCAGCGCACCGACGACGTCGCCGGAGGAGGTCAACGGCATCAGGGCGAGCCGCCGGTCGACGATGATGAGCTTGAGCGGCACCTGATCGGCGAACCTGACCTCCTCACCCGCGTCGGTCGCCTCGATCGCCTCGTCGACCGTCACGTCGTGGCTCTCGAGCATGCTGCGTTCCACGACGACGCGGTACAGCACGCCGCGCGCGACGGCCTTGTTCTCGGCCGAGTTGTCCTGGCTGGAGGTCACGATCACCGGCGGGCGTACGAACGCGTCGACGCGCTCGCGCGCGCCGAGCTGGACCTGCTCGAACCGGTGCCGGACGGCGTCCTCGCCGTGGATGACGTCGACCACGTCCGTGGGTCCGCGGCCGGCGGCGGCCACCCGGTAGGCCTCGTCGAGCCTGCTCAGCTCGATCTCGGCGTGGCGCACCTCGTCCTGCTGCCGGGCGAGCAGCGCGCCGAGCGCGATCGCGGGCGGGGCGGCGGCGAAGCGCCGCTCGTCGCCGGTGATCCGTGCGGCCAGGCCGTACTCCTCGAGCCGGCGCAGCAGCAGATGAGCCTCTCCCGGGGAGGTGCCGAAGGCGCTGAGGGCGGCCGCGAACTCGGCGGCGGTGGCAGAGGGCATGGTGATGAGCTCACCGTAGGCGAGCGTCTCATCAGGGGTCAGACCGAGCACGTCGCCGAGCATGTCAGTTCTGCGACAGGCAGCGGGTGTTCCGGCTCTGACGGAGTCTCGCCATGCCGTAAAACCGCCACCAGATCGCTCTTGTCGCGTGTCGCGCCGCATTGACAAGGTCCATCTCCATGAGACCCCCAACCAGATCAGGCCTCTCGGCCGCCACCAAGGCCGTCGCGGCAGCAGCTGCCGCGACTGCCCTGGTCGCGACCATGGCAACCAGCGCGCAAGCGACCCCAGGCACCGACCCCACGCCTGAGGGCCCCACGACCGACGCCGGCCGCACCACGGCCGGAACGGCGCCACGTACGCCCGCCCTCGAGGACGGCCGGACCACGATCACCCTCGTGACCGGCGACGTCGTCGACGTGACCGCGACCGACGACGGCGTCCTGACCCTCGGGTTCGACTCCGCCGCCGACGCGATCGAGACCCAGCAGGTGGGCGACCACCTCTACGCGATCCCCACCGCCGCGAAGCCCTACCTGGCCGCGAACACCCTCGACCGCCGTCTCTTCGACGTCACCGCGCTCCTCGAGATGCGCTACGACGACGAGACCGTCAAGGCCACCCCGCTGATCCTGGAGCAGGCCTCGACCCGCGCCAAGGCGGCGAAGCTGCCGGGCACCGAACGTACGCTCGACCTCGCGAGCATCGACGCCGACGCCGTCGAGGTGAGCAAGAAGAAGGCGACCGCGTTCTGGTCGGCGGTGGCCGCGGACGAGGGCGCTTCGACGCGCTCGGTCGGCGCTGCCGGGAAGCTCGGCGGAGGCGTCGAGAAGATCTGGCTCGACGGCAAGGCCGAGACCACCCTGGACCAGAGCACCGCACAGATCGGTGCACCCGAGGCGTGGGCCGCAGGCTTCGAGGGCAAGGGCGCGACCGTCGCCGTCCTCGACACGGGCATCGACGCCACCCACCCCGACGTGTCCGACCAGGTCGACGAGGCGCGCTCGTTCGTCCCCGACCAGGAGGCCACGACCGACCCGCATGGTCACGGCACGCATGTCGCATCCACGGTGCTGGGCACGGGCTCTGCGAGCGATGGCAAGGAGAAGGGTGTCGCCCCGGGCGCCGACCTGCTGGTCGGCAAGGTGCTCGACAACGGCGGCTACGGCCAGGACTCCTGGATCATCGCCGGCATGGAGTGGGGCGCGGCGAACGCCGACATCGTCTCCATGAGCCTGGGTGACTCCAGCCTCAACGACGGCACCGACCCGATGGCGCAGGCGCTCAACGCGCTGAGCGAGGAGACCGGTGCGCTCTTCGTCGTCGCGGCCGGCAACAGCTACGCCGAGGGCTCGCTCGGCAGCCCCGGCACCGCGGACGCCGCCCTCACCGTCGGCGCGGTCGACGACGAGGACGTACGCGCCGACTTCTCCAGCTACGGCCCCCGGGTCGGCGACCACGCGATCAAGCCCGACCTGACCGCGCCCGGCGTCAACATCCTCGCGGCCCGTTCCCAGCAGTCCTCGGGCGAGGGCTGGTACCGCTCGATGAGCGGCACCTCGATGGCCACCCCGCACGTCGCGGGCGCCGCCGCGGTCCTCAAGGGCGCCCACCCCGACCTCACCGGCGCCGAGCTCAAGAACGCGCTGGTCTCCTCGGCCGCGGACATCGACGCCCCGGCGTACGAGGTCGGCACCGGCCGCCTCGACGTACCCGCCGCTCTCGACGGCGTGGACGGCTCCGGTGACGGGTTCCTCGGCTTCTACGGCTGGCCGCACGACGGCGACGAGCCGACCAGCAGCACCGTCACCTACACCAACTCGACCGACGCCGACGTCACGCTCGCGCTGAGCACCGACGTCACCGGACCGGACGGCAAGGCGAGCGACCTCGTCTCGCTCTCCGCCTCCGAGGTGGTCGTGCCCGCGGGCGGCAGCGCCGAGATCACGATCACGGCCGACGCGGACAACGCCCCGCTCGCCGGCAAGTACAGCGGCGCCGTCGTCGCGACCGACGCCTCCGGCGAGGTCACCGTGCGCACCGCGACCGCGCTGGTCAAGGAGGAGGAGCGCTACGGCCTCGACATCACCGCGCTCGACCGGTCCGGCGAGCCCGCCAGCGGGTACGTCGACTTCTACCGCTACGGCGACCAGTTCGTCAGCAGCCTGCCGATCGACCCGGCCACAGGCACGGTGCCGACCCAACGCCTCCAGCCCGGCATCTACTCGGCCACGGCGTTCCTCGACGTCGCGGGCTCCGCGGGGCCCGGATCGACCGGTATCGCGCTGGTCGGCGACCCGCAGGTCGTGGTCAGCGACAAGGACCAGTCCCTCGTGCTCGACGCACGCAACGCCGACGAGCTCACCCTGAAGACGCCCAAGGACAGCGACGTCGCCTTCCGCCGGTTCCAGTTCTTCAACGACTCCGGCATCGGCGGGCTCTACTCGACCTTCGGCGCCACCTACGCCGTCCCGCTCGACGTCGACTCGTTCTACGCCGAGGCAGGAGGCCCGGTCGAGAGCGCCGAGTTCGACTTCGCCGTACGCTGGCGGGCCACCGAGCCGGCTCTCGACGTGACCGCTCGGAGCTCGCGGACGCTCGCGTTCGACCCGGTCTACCAGCTCGGCTCGGCCAAGCTCGACGGTCAGGTCTCGCTGAAGGCCGTCACGGCCGGCACGGGCACCAGCGCCGACTACGAGGGCCTCGACGCCAAGGGTCGCGCCGTCCTGGTGACCAGGGACGACGCCGTCACCGTGGAGGAGCGCGAGGCCGCGGCCCAGGCTGCCGGCGCCGCGCTGCTCGTGGTGGTCAACGACCGCCCGGGCCCGCTGGTCGACTTTGTCACCCAGAGCGACCTGCCCGTCGTCTCGCTGCGGTCCGAGCAGGGCGAGAAGCTCGTCGCGGCTGCCGCGAAGGGCAAGGTGAGCCTTGAGGGCAAGGCCGTGGAGTTCCCGAACTACCTCTACGACATCTCCAAGAGCTGGCCCGGTGAGATCCCGGCCGAGCTCGCCCTGGCCCCGACCACGCGACAGCTCGCCACGGTGGAGAGCCGCTACAACGACACCGAGCAGCGCCTCGCCGTCGACGACCGTGCCGACTGCCGCGACTACCAGTGGCCGCCGTGCCTCAGCGTCCGGGCGCTCCAGCCCACCGCGACGGACCGGACCGACTACGTCTCCACCTATGACAACGTCACCTGGTACGAGAACGTCGACCACGAGAGCACCTGGGAGCAGCGCGGCGTACGCCAGGCCTACACGCCCCGCAGCACCACCGTGCGCAACTGGTTCGCGCCGGTGACGGCACCGCGGACCGGCGACGGCTACTGGGGTCCGTGGCACAGCGGCGACTGGTTCGCCGTCAACGTCGCCGCGGCCGGCGGTCAGAACGGCATCACCGGCGGGTTCCCGTGGGGCGAGACTCCGGTGACCTCCCGCCTCTACCAGGGCGACACCCTGGTGCGGGAGAACATCGGCCAGGCGGTGCAGCGCAGCGTTCCGGTGGCCGAGGGGCCGCAGACGTACCGCTTCGAGATCGACACCGATGCTGCGGACGACACGCACCGCTACTCGACCAGCACCCGTACGTCCTGGACCTTCGTGGCCGACCAGGCCGACGCCGAGGTGCCCGGGCAGAACGGCACGCCGCTGCCGCTGATCCAGCTCGACTACGATGTCGACACCGCCCTTGACGGCACCGTCCGGGCGGGCAGCACCGTCCCGTTCGCGGTGGCTCCCTACAACCAGCCCGACGCGCCCCGGGCCGGGTCAGTCGTGGGCGCGACGCTCGAGGTCAGCTACGACGGCGGCAAGAGCTGGACCAACGCGAAGCTCCGCAAGGACGGTGACCGCTGGGAGACCAACCTGCGCATCCCCGCGCGCGGCGCCGACCTGGTCTCGCTCCGGGCGACCGCCCGTGACGACGCCGGTAACACGGTGACCCAAAAGGTCGTCTCGGCGTTCGGGGTCAAGCGCTAGCAGCCCAAGAATCAGGCCCGCAGGGCAACCTTGGTGACCAACGGGCCAGTCGTACGTACAGGGGTCTGGCTGAGCCGCGGATCCCGAGGCCGCGACC